>DVED01000143.1 GCA_015295945.1 Oscillatoriales cyanobacterium M59_W2019_021
CGTAGCGACTTATGAAGGAGTATCGCGTAGCGACTTATGAAGGAGTATCGCGTAGCGACTTATGAAGGAGTATCGCCTCGGTTGACCGTTATCCATTCGTCAATTTTGAGTCTTTTTCACCTCAATTTAGATGCAGTTTTCTGCATTTTAGATCGGGTGTTTTTTGACGGAGTTGGAAGCGTATTTAGGGACGATCGGTTGGCGGTTGCGTTGGCGATGGGGAGCGATCGACAAGGATTTTAATGAGAAGATTCTCCAGAAATCATCAGGGATGACTAAGAGGGGCGGAAGCGCAATGGCTTTGCTGGGCAAGACTTTTAGGGGATTCGATCGCGTGCGATTTGCCGATTTAGGGTTGATAGGAAACTCACAAACTTAGCGATCCTCGATCGACAATAACAACAATTGGGTTGTTTTACTGCAAAGAAAAACGGAATGAGAGAATGTCAAGCCTCCTTGACTGTATCGATCGAAAAGGTTAAATTAACCTAAAATATAGAGTCCTCAAATTGTTCTCTTCACTTTTAATTTTAAACCGATTAATTTAGTAGCGACGCAGTGACTTTTAAAAAGTTAACAACAAGATATAAAATTTAAATTTTGGCGATCGGTCGAAGTGGGGGACTACGGGGCGATCGATCCAACCCCTGACCGTCGATGTATCCCAGCATCCGTTCGTTCCGTCCTCATGCGACCGATCCTTCTGCGGTCGGTTCTGGATGACTCTCCTCAAAATTCACTCGCTTGTACAAATCTCGCAAACCGATCTCCACCCCGACGGACTGCAAGCCCAAAACGGCATCTTCTCCTACCCATTCTGTCAGCTGAACGGAAATTGGGGGTCTCTCCCCAGACAGATCGAAGCCCTGATTTGCAGCCGTTTGAGGGCTATATCTCGGGAGAGATGTTTTTTCAATTTTTCCTCTCTATGCTTGAGGCATTGAGTAGAAAAACTTCCATGAGCAATTCTATTGAGTTTCAGTTATTCGCACCTTATAACAAAGAAGCCGCTGTAGTGGGTTGTTTTTCCGATTGGGAACCTATCCCTATGGAGAAAGACGATCGCGGTTATTTTCGCACTCAAATTGACTTAAAAGATGGAACGTATCAATATAAATTTCGGGTGCGATCGCGATCGTGGTTTTTTGAACCCGATCGATGGGTGGAAATTGTCGATCCCTATGCCACTGATATCGACAACCCCACGCAAAACGGCATCATTCGCATCAAAGATGGAGAAAAAATTGTCGATACTTACGTTTGGCAACACGACGATAAACCTTTACCCGCCGATCGCGAATTGGTGATTTACGAATTGCACGTCGGCGATTTTTCCGGTGGCGAAGACGACCCCTTCGCCCGAGGAAAATACAAGCACGTTGTCGAAAAGTTGGACTACCTCTGTGAATTAGGCGTTAACGCGATCGAATTAATGCCCGTCAAAGAGTATCCTGGAGACCACAGTTGGGGCTACAATCCCCGCTATTTCTTCGCCACTGAATCCAGCTACGGTTCCACTGCCGATTTAAAACACTTAATCGACGAGTGCCACGCCCGAGGAATTCGCGTGATTATGGACGGGATTTACAATCACTCGGAGTCGGAAAGCCCCCTCACCCAAATCGACCACGATTATTGGTATCATCACGATCCTAAAGACCCCGAACAAAACTGGGGACCCGAGTTTAATTACGAACACTACGACGAGAATCTCGATCTCAAACCTGCTTGGCAATTTATCGGCGATAACGTCAAGTTTTGGATCGAAGAGTACCACATCGATGGCATTCGTTACGATGCGGTAAAAAATCTCGGCAACTACGATTTCATGTACTGGATCGTAGCGAAAACAAAAGAATTTGCCGGATCGAAACCATTTTATAACGTTGCCGAACATTTACCCGAAACGCCCAGTATTACCAATTTTGATGGTCCGATGGATGGGTGCTGGCAAGATGGATTTTACCACACAGTCAAGGCTCACATTTGCGGGGATACCTTCGATATCGAACAATTGAAAGACGTACTCGACTGCAAGCGTCGGGGATTTTTAGGGGCAACCAATGTCGTTAACTATCTCGGCAATCACGACCACGATCGGATGATGAAAGAGTTATCCGATCGGGGAATTTTTGAAGATTCGGCTTTCAAACGATTGAAGTTGGGCGCAGCTTTACTTTGTACGGCAGTGGGAATTCCGTTAATTTGGATGGGCGAGGAATTTGGCGAATATAAAGCCAAAACGATCGAGCAAGCTAAAATCGATTGGACGCTATTAGAAAACGATGCCAATCGCGGTTTACTCGAGTATTACAAAGGTTTAATTCACTTGCGGAAAAACAATCAAGCCCTTTATACTGAAAATATCGACTTCTTCCACGAAAATCCGGATGCCAAAGTGCTGGCGTACGCGCGTTGGAACGATGAAGGATCTCGAGTGGTTGTTGTCGCCAATCTTTCCGATAACTATTTAGCCGGGTATCAAGTGCCGCATTTTCCAGCTAATGGAACTTGGCACGAATGGACGGGAGATTACGACGTGGAATCGGGAGACGATAATATTCTAATTGACCTGCCGGAATACGAAGCTAAAGTGTTTGTTTGGGGATAGTTAGATAGATCGGTAGCGATCGCTCTGAATTTGGGCGATCGCTACCGAAAATACAGCCATTCATGAGTCATTAACAATAATGAAATATCAAGTTGGGTGCGACCTCGAATACGATGTATCTCAAACAACCCCGTTTGTTTTTAACATTACTCCCTTTGAAAATCAGCACCAGAGAATCATTCAAGAGAATCTGGAGATAGAACCGTCGATCGAACTCGAATATTACGTTTCGCCGCTCCTAGGAAATCGTTACTTTCGGGCGATCGCCCCAGCGGGAAAATTCAAAATTCAATATCGGGCAGAAGTCGAAATTTTTCCCCAGGAAGAAGATCCCACTTCGATTCCCGAAGTTCCTCCCGATCGATTGCCCCTTGCCACGTTCTATTACCTCTATCCTTCGCGATACTGTCAATCCGATCGCCTCATGCGGCTGGCACAATCCGAATTCGGTCATCTCGTTCCCGATTATTCGAGAGTCACGGCAATTTGCAACTGGATTTACGAGAATATTACCTATCAATATGGCAGTAGTAACTCCCAAACATCGGCGTGCGATACGGCGATCGAACGCATCGGAGTTTGCCGAGATTTTGCCCATTTAGGAATTGCATTTTGCCGCGCTTTAAATATTCCCGCTCGCTTCGTTACGGCATATGCATACGGCTTGAAACCTGCCGATTTTCATGCCTGTTTTGAAGCGTATTTGGGCAATTGCTGGTATCTGTTCGATCCGACTCGACTGGTTCCCCGCGAAGGCTTAATTCGGATTGGCACGGGTCGAGATGCGGCGGATGTCTCCTTTGCCACCATTTTTGGAACCGCTCAAATGACGAAAATGGATTTATTGGTCGATCTATTAGATTCCCAAGTTTTGACCGAAACCACAGCCGCAATTTCCAATTTTTGAGAATCTGGGGTGTCCCCTCGTCTAAATCATTAATCGATCGTCTTTAGCTTCGACTCAGCCATCACCGTTTGCGGATTAACAAACTGGCGATCGCAAAACCCAAAATTGCGCCCGAAGCGTGACACACAAAACACACTTGCGGATTGAGCCAATCGAACAGGGTTTGGATGCCGAGAATCAGGAGAATTCGATTCAGGCGTTCTCGTGCCAGACGGGCTTTGTGCTGGCGCCAACTTGACAGTAAAATAGCGGCGATCGCCCCGACAAGCCCCATCACCGCCCCCGATGCCCCTACCACCAACGTTGCCGGAGTTTCTTCCACCCGTGCCAAAATTGCCGTTACCAGCATCGAACCCACGCCGCTACTGAAATACACCAACAAATAGCGCCCGATGCCCAACGCCGGTTCTACCGAAATCCCCAAAACGTAAAGCCCCAACATATTCATCACCAGATGCGGCGTGCCGAAGTGGAGAAACGTCGCCGTACCCAAACGCCACCACTGCCCCTCCCAAACGCGATCGGGAATCATCGCCCCCAACCGATCGAGCACTCGGAAATTCTCGCTACCGCCCAATTGCATCTCGATCGCGAACACCGCCAAATTTGCCGCAATTAGAAAGAACGTCGCGTAAACTTTCATCGGACGCGAACGAGACGCAGATGGCTTCGAGCTACCGATTTTTGACGCCCAACGGGACAAAATTTGCTGCGAAGTGGGGGTGAGATTGACGGATGCCGGGGGTTGGGACAAGCGCCAAGAGATCGCCCGTTGTAGGGGCAAATTGGCGCGAACCTGCAACTTTTGCAACGCTGTGCGAGCGATCGATCTCCGACCTGCCTCCAGTTGCGCGGTTGCCAGCCAAAACTGTTGGGTTTCCCGAGGATAGAAACGCGCCCCCCGTTTCAAACAGCGATCGACCTCCGCCACGCGACCGCTAAACGCCCATAGATAGAGTTGCCAGCGCTCTAAAAACTCCGTCTCTTCAATGCGTTTCGCCCAACGCGATCGATCGTACTCCCACACGTCCACCAACTCGTTAACTTGCCCCGTCTCCCCCAACGCCCGCAAATAGTGCGCCATCAATTCCGGACTCGCATACAACACCGATTTGGGGACTCGCGCGTACAGCCACTTTAGCAATCCCGTCCAATCGGCATTGACCGCGTACCACTGCGCCACCGCCGAGCGATCGATCGCCCCCTTCAACGAACGATCGGGATCGAGCCATTTTCGCGCTGCCGCCAGGTTTCCCGCTTGCGCCCACGCCATCCCTCGCAAAATTGCCACCCGTTCCACCCAGCCGTCTGCCGGATGTAACACACACAAAAACGCTGCCAATCGGCTAGCGAGATCGTATCGTTCCCCCAGACACAAGCGATCGACCCATCTAACCCCCAGTAACGGGATCGCTACAAACGTCACCCACAATCCACCCCCCAATCCCGCCGCCCAATCGGGAATGAAATACACGGCTGCCACAGTTGCCGCCAAAATCCCCCCCGAAACGATCGCCCATCCCCGGGCTCGATCGCGCGGCAAGGCGATCGCCCTCCAGTACAACAGCCCGCAAGACAGGCACACCATCCATATCGTCAGTCGATCGAAAGCCATTTTTTTTGAGGAGTTCAGGAGTTACAGGAGTTACAGGAGTTCAGAATGGGAAGCAGGGGGAGCAGACAGTGACCAGTGTTCAGTGACCAGTGACCAGTTAGGGGTCATAGATACCAAACCCCAAACCCCAAACTCCCAACCCCAAATGACCAATGACGAGTGACCAATGACCAAAAATGAAAGATTGACAGCCCCTTCTATTCCTGATACCATAGTCTACTGTTTCCATATAATTTAGAGCACAAGTTCCAAATCCTGCATACTGCACTACATCACCCATGCCCACAATCCAGCAACTCATTCGGAGTGAACGCAGCAAAGCGAGTAAGAAAACCAAATCGCCAGCCTTAAAAAGTTGCCCTCAGCGCCGGGGGGTTTGCACTCGGGTGTACACCACCACCCCCAAAAAGCCCAACTCGGCACTTCGCAAGGTCGCGCGGGTTCGCCTCACGTCCGGCTTTGAAGTCACCGCTTACATTCCCGGCATCGGTCACAACTTACAAGAACACTCCGTGGTGATGTTGCGGGGCGGTCGGGTGAAAGATTTGCCTGGGGTTCGCTATCATATCGTCCGGGGAACTTTGGATACAGCGGGTGTTAAAGATCGCCGTCAGGGTCGATCGAAGTATGGCGCTAAAAAGCCCAAGTAGGCAAATTTTAGCTCAAATTTAGGTCGGGTTCGCGTTCCCAAACCGACTTGTCGAGAGCGGGTCGTCCGCTAAAGATGCTGGAGAATGCGGAGACTGTCCTTTTACAATGATTCAGTTCAGTCAGAATTTTTCGTTTACTATTTACTATGTCTCGTCGTCGAGTAGTCCAAAAGCATCCAGTTCCTCCCGATTCCGTCTATAACAGCCGCCTAGTCAGCATGACCGTGCGACGGCTGATGCGCCACGGGAAAAAATCCCTTGCCTCCCGAATCGTGTACGGAGCGATGAAGATTGTCGGCGAACGGACGGGAAGCGAACCTCTAGAAGTCTTTGAAAAAGCCATTCGCAATGCGACGCCGCTAGTGGAAGTCAAAGCCCGTCGGGTGGGGGGTGCGACCTATCAAGTGCCGATGGAGGTGCGATCGGAACGGGGAACCGCCTTAGCCTTGCGCTGGTTGATCTCCGCTGCTAGAAATCGCGGAGGCAAAACCATGGCGATGAAGCTCGCCAACGAACTCATGGACGCTGCCAACGAAACCGGGAATACTATTCGCAAGCGCGAAGAAACCCACCGCATGGCAGAAGCCAACAAAGCCTTCGCCCACTATCGGTACTAAAATCGCGGGTTATGCCGTCAGGGTGGGGAATCTAAGTTCTTTCTCTCCCACCCAAGCGGAAATAATGTAAACAAAAGCTAAGAATAATATTAGAATATTAAAGAAAAGCGAAAAATTCCGGTAGACCGTTGGGGTTGCCTGGAATTATCGGTTCGCACTGGGGAACGATACAGGCAGAGATTCCATCGGTTTCCCAGAGAGTAACGATCGCTTGAGTATAAAGTCGAACCTTTGTATTTGAACGCAGCAGCAATAGTTTAAGGAGGTAGCTGTGCCACGAGAAGTCCCGCTGGAACGAGTCCGCAATATCGGTATTGCCGCTCACATTGACGCAGGAAAAACAACAACAACCGAACGCATCCTCTTTTATTCTGGGATCGTTCACAAGATGGGCGAAGTCCACGAAGGCACGGCTGTCACGGACTGGATGGATCAGGAGCGCGAGCGGGGCATCACGATCACGGCGGCAGCTATCAGTTCCACCTGGAAAGACCATCGAATCAACATTATCGATACCCCCGGTCACGTCGATTTCACCATCGAAGTCGAGCGTTCCATGCGCGTCCTCGACGGCGTGATCGCGGTATTTTGTTCGGTTGGCGGCGTGCAGCCCCAATCGGAAACCGTATGGCGTCAAGCCGATCGCTATAAAGTTCCCCGGATTGCCTTCGTCAACAAGATGGATCGCACCGGAGCGAACTTCTATAAGGTGTACAACCAACTGCGCGATCGCCTCAAAACCAACGCCGTCCCCATCCAAATTCCCATCGGTGCGGAAAGCGATTTTCGAGGCATCGTCGATTTGGTGAAGATGCGCGCTTACCTCTACACCAACGATATTGGAACGGACATTCAGGAAACTGAAATCCCCGAAGAAGTTAAAGACCTCGCCGAAGAATATCGCCTCAAGCTCGTCGAATCCGTTGCCGAAACGGATGACGAGCTGATGGAGAAATACCTCGAAGGCGAAGACCTGACCGAAGATGAAATTCGATCGGCATTACGCAAAGGCACCGTAGACGGCATGATCGTTCCCATGCTTTGCGGTTCGGCATTCAAAAATAAAGGCGTCCAGCTTTTGTTAGATGCCGTTATCGACTACCTACCCGCTCCGATCGACGTTCCCCCCATTCAAGGAACGTTACCCGACGGCAGCGAAACCGAGCGGGTTGCCGACGACGACGCTCCCATGTCCGCTCTGGCATTTAAAGTCATGGCTGACAAATTCGTCGGTCGTCTGACCTTCGTCCGCGTTTATTCCGGCACGCTCAAAAAAGGTAGCTACGTCTACAACTCCACCAAGGACAAGAAAGAGCGCGTCTCGCGTTTGATCGTCTTAAAAGCCGACGAGCGCATCGACGTAGACGAACTGCGTGCTGGGGACTTGGGTGCTATTCCCGGCTTGTCCAACACCCTCACCGGGGATACCCTCTGCGACCAAGACTCCCCCGTGATTCTGGAATCGCTGTTTATCCCCGAACCGGTGATCTCCGTTGCCGTGGAACCCAAGACCAAGCAGGACATGGAGAAACTCTCCAAAGCGCTCAATGCTTTGTCCGAAGAAGACCCCACCTTCCGCGTTAGTATCGACTCGGAAACCAACCAAACAGTAATTGCCGGCATGGGCGAATTGCACTTGGAAATTCTGGTTGATCGGATGCTGCGGGAGTATAAAGTCGAAGCGACCGTCGGCGCACCGCAGGTCGCTTACCGCGAAACCATCCGCAAGAGCTCCAAAGCCGAAGGCAAATTCGTCCGTCAGAGCGGCGGTAAGGGTCAATACGGTCATGTGGTGATCGAACTCGAACCGGGTGAAGTCGGTAGCGGATTTGAATTTGTCTCCAAAATCGTCGGCGGTGCCATCCCCAAAGAGTACATTAACCCGGCAGCAGAAGGGATGAAAGAAGCCTGCGAATCTGGTATTCTAGCAGGTTATCCCCTGATTGATGTCAAAGTGACGTTGGTGGATGGGTCTTACCACGATGTAGACTCCAATGAAATGGCGTTTAAGATTGCCGGTTCGATGGCAATCAAAGAAGCCGTTAAAAAGGCTTCGCCGGTGTTGTTAGAGCCGATCATGAAAGTCGAAGCGGAAGTCCCGGAAGACTTCATGGGCAACATCATTGGCGACCTCAACTCCCGTCGGGGTCAAATCGAAGGTCAAGACACCGAACAGGGTACGTCCAAAGTCACTGCTCAGGTTCCCCTGGCAGAGATGTTTGGCTACGCCACCGATATCCGATCGAAAACGCAAGGTCGCGGTATCTTTACGATGGAGTTCAGCAAATACGACGAGGTTCCTCGCAACGTGGCTGAAGAGATCATCGCGAAAAACAAAGGGAACGCATAACAAAACAGAAGGAACACATCATTCATGGCACGCGCAAAGTTTACACGAGATAAAGCTCACGTCAACATCGGTACGATCGGTCACGTCGATCACGGCAAAACGACCCTGACTGCCGCTATCACCATGACCCTGGCGGCATTGGGACAAGCCAAAGCCAAAAAATACGACGAAATCGACGCCGCTCCCGAAGAAAAAGCGCGGGGGATTACGATCAATACCGCTCACGTCGAGTACCAAACCGAGAATCGCCACTACGCTCACGTGGACTGCCCCGGTCACGCGGACTACGTGAAGAACATGATCACCGGAGCCGCTCAGATGGACGGCGCGATCCTGGTGGTGTCGGCGGCGGACGGTCCGATGCCCCAAACTCGCGAACATATTTTGTTGGCGCGTCAGGTAGGCGTTCCTCACTTGGTGGTGTTCTTGAACAAGAAAGACCAAGTAGACGACGAAGAACTGCTCGAGCTCGTCGAGTTGGAAGTGCGCGAACTGCTCAGCAGCTACGACTTTCCCGGTGACGAGATCCCGATCGTGGCAGGTTCCGCGCTCAAAGCCCTCGAAGCTGTGACGGCAAACGACAAAATCCAGAAAGGGGACGACGAATGGGTCGATCAAATCTACGCGCTGATGGATGCGGTCGATAGCTACATCCCCACCCCTGAGCGGGACGTAGACAAGCCCTTCTTGATGGCAGTCGAAGATGTTTTCTCGATTACCGGTCGGGGAACGGTTGCCACGGGTCGGATCGAGCGCGGCAAAGTCAAAGTTGGCGAAACTGTGGAAATCGTCGGCATCAAAGATACCCGCAACACCACGGTGACGGGTGTGGAAATGTTCCAAAAGACCCTGGACGAAGGGATGGCTGGAGACAACGTCGGCTTGCTCCTGCGTGGTATTCAGAAAGACCAAATCGAACGCGGCATGGTGTTGGCTAAGCCCGGTTCGATTAACCCCCACACCAAGTTTGAAGCTGAAGTTTACATCTTGGCGAAAGAAGAAGGCGGTCGGCACACGCCGTTCTTTCCCGGCTATCGCCCTCAGTTCTACGTGCGGACGACGGATGTGACTGGAACCATTGCCGCATTCACCGCTGACGACGGTTCGGCGGCAGAAATGGTGATGCCCGGAGACCGGATCAAGATGACCGTGGAGTTGATCTGCCCGGTGGCGATCGAAGACGGAATGCGCTTTGCCATTCGCGAAGGCGGTCGTACGGTGGGAGCCGGCGTCGTCTCCAAGATTCTGGCGTAGGTCTAGAGCGATCGCTTTGGCAAATCGGGCGTCCGCTCGGACGTCCGATTTCTCTGAGGGCGGGTTGACTCATTCTCGAACGTTCGATTCAGCCGGATCAACAACCCGCAAGCTTATTCAACCGAACCTCGACAATTTAACGAAACTTATGGCAACTATCCAGCAGCAAAAAATTCGCATCCGCTTGAAAGCTTTTGATCGCCGCTTGCTCGACACCTCTTGCGAAAAGATCGTAGACACGGCAAATCGCACCAGCGCCACTGCGATCGGACCGATTCCTCTCCCTACCAAACGAAAGATCTATTGCGTGTTGAGATCGCCCCACATCGATAAAGATTCTCGCGAACATTTTGAAACGCGCACCCACCGCCGGATTATCGATATTTATCAACCCTCTTCCAAGACGATCGATGCCCTGATGAAACTGGATTTACCGGCTGGGGTAGATATCGAAGTTAAGCTATAAAGCTGGGTAACAGTCTTTTTCCGTACAGCAACAGCAGCTATAGCTATCTTGGACAATTGAGATGGCTATAGCTTTGTTAGTTTGACCCTACCCGTGTCCGATGAGCGGATCGGCGGTGGGTATGGGTAAGGGTTGTTGGATGTCGGTTGGGGGATGCTTGTCAGTGGGTCGGGTTGTCCCGACCGAGGGCTTTCCCAGCAGGCGCTCCCGTTGTAGGCGCTGGGCTTGCAGTTGGCTGAGTTCCTGTTGATAAATCTCGAAAATGCGAGTCAAACTCGCGGCGAGTGCTTGCCAGTTTTCCTCTTGGTCTAACTTACTCGTAATTCCTTGGAGCATTTCATTCTCCTCGTTTGCCCGCACGAAATTTTTCAAGCGATCGCCATCTTGGAGGAGTGCCGCTTGGTAAATTTCCCCGTCACACCACCACAATCCGGGTTGATTTAACAGCCAGGTCAGGAGATAGCCTTCCGGATACTGCTCCTTGATCCACGCGGCTAAATGTTGAAGTTCGCTCATGGCAATCCTGAATTAAAGTTTTGAGAACAGGCGATCGGCAATTCGCGCTCTGTCTTCGCGCAGTCCGCTCGAAAGAAATATCCCATACCCGTTCCGACAATTCAAGGGTTCGAGGTAATCTTCGCCCGCTCGATCGAACTGTCTTTGGGGAAAAGGCTTCGATCTTGGGGTTGTTTATGATAGAGGCATTTATCATTCATTTTGAGGAACGGCAATGAAGGTTAAACCCATCTGTGCGACGATCGTCCTAGTGGCGATCGCATCCACCGTTTTTCCCCATCCGATGGCGGCAGAAGCGGGTAATGCCGATCGCGTGGAAGTCGATCGAGAAGCCCAACTGCGCCAACTGGCTTACGAAATGCTATTTTACAACCTCGATCTCAACGCCGAGCAGAACCCCAAAATCGAGACGCTCTTCCATCAAACTTACGTTCGACTCGAACGCTTGCTCTCACCCCAACAACTCGATCGGTTTCATGCCACTTTGAAAGATGGAGGTTTAAAAGCGGCAATCTCGGAAGTGCAACTCTCAACCGTCCAAGAAATGCAAGTTCGCAACCTCCTACAAGCCGTTGCCCTTCAATCGGCGTCTATTTTTACACCCGCACAGCGATCGCAAATCGAGCGCAATTTACAAACGCACTTGGATGAGGAGTCTGCGAGTTCAAAGATGCAGTATTAGTGGCAACTCCAGTCTTTTCGGTCGAAAAATCGGCAAAAAGGGACGTACTTTTACAGTACGTCCCTTCAATTTTTAAATCGGACAATGAGTGATGAAAGCGATTACATTAAGCCGAGTTGAGAAAGAATACCGCTACCGGTCAAGTATTCAGTAGCCAAACCGATAACGAAGCCCAACATGGCTAAACGACCGTTCCAGGTCTCAGCAAACTGAGTGAAGCCGAATTTAGTGTCTTGGTTTTCCATTGCAGTGAATCCTACCTGTTGTCAACCTTTGATATAAATATTAACGAATATTTTCAAATTTGGCAACATTACTTTACATCTTGAGTCACAAACTCATGACAATCGGGCGATCGCTCCGATGGGGCGCAGGGGAAGCAGGGGAAGAAGAAGTTTGCCCATGACCCATGACCAATGTTCGTATTACGGCATCTCCAAATCGCCTTCAGGCTCTAGCGGATCGGTCTCGATTGTCAGCTTTTGGCGCACGGGAGACAATACCAGGTGAAAGTCCGACTGTTCCCACTCCGCCGTAGAAAACGAAGCCATACTGAGACTGCGAAGGCTGCCGAAGAGTTGGCGGAAGGGTTGGGCGGCGGGGTCTTGACTGAGTTCGGGCGGCAGGAAACCGTTAATAAACGAAAACAGCGATCCGGCATTGACGAAGAAGTAGCCGGAATTCGTCTGGGGAAAGGGGGCGATCGCCGTTTGGAAGGTATAGCTGTCGGCGAGATTGCTGTAGGGTTGGGGAACCAGTTGCGCCATCGGTTCGCGACCCGTCGTTATCAATAGAGTATCGTCATTCACCCAACCATAGGCGAGTTGGCTGAGGGTGGTTCCGTCCCCCAAGGGCATTTCCCAACTGGTCATCGGTTGACCGGCAACATCGATCGAGGAGATCTCCACCATCCCGTTAGAAACCGACGCGATTTTGTCTTCCACCAGATCCAATACCCGTTCCATCCCAGGGCGATCGCTCGTTTGGAAAGCTGCCCCGATGCCGAGATTAAACCCCGGACTGTAGAAAGGAATCAGACCTTTGGTCGTCGGGAAGAGGAACGTCGCGTATTCCCCGTCAAACAGGGAAATAATATCCTGCTCCAAATCCAAATTCAAATTCTCGCGAACGACGCGGCGAAACTCATCGAAGACCAATTGGCGTTGGGGATCTTGCTTCGCTAACTGCACGACTCGCCACCACTGTTGGGCGAGATTGTGGCTGTTTGCCGTGACGTAGGAGGTTCCGGGAATTTGAGTTAAAATTTGTGCCGCCTCCGTCGAATCTGGGGTTGCGAAATCCGGTTGCGGCGTGCGATAGTAGGCGCGTCCCTGGGAACGGAAACCCGTTTCGCTCGCCCAACCCCAACCTTCAAGCGTGGTGTATTGTTGGGCGAGGGGCTCGAGAAGTGTTGCCCAAAAATTGAGGGGCGCACCTGTCGGCTGGGGAACGGCGGGAAAATCCCAGGTGGCGGCGAGATTGGCGAGTTGTTTGGTGTTGACGTACAAGCCGACTGTCGATCGCCCGTATTCGGGATGGGCAATGGCACGTTGGAAGTCGGGATTGTTGGCGAGGGGAACCAGGGTGGTTTGTGCCGAGATCAGTTGTTCCAACGCGGCGGGATGGCTGGAAACGGCGAGGTAGTCCTCGAAAGCGGCGATCGCCAAACCCGGACGGGGTATGGGAAAGGGAAAAAGTTCCGGTTCCGGTTCGGGAAAGGGTTGACTTTCCAGAGGCGGCAATGTCGTCGGCGGGGGAGTGAGGTCGATAATGGGGGGTTTGTAAGGCGGCAGGGGATTGGGTGGCGACAGAGGCGGAAACTTAGGCTTAACTTGGGCAATGCGATCTTTTAACCCCAAATTCCCAGCTTTCGTCAGAAATTGAGTTGCGGGGTTGTGGAGTCCCACCGTTCCCGGTAGTCCCTGGGGCATTTCCGGTGGCATCTCCGGCAGGATCTCGGGGACAGGCATTCCTTGGGCTTCCCATTCCCAAATCGTTACACCACCGACCGATCGCTCGATCGGCTCTTCTCCCCGCAACCCTTTCACCGTCTCTAAGTATGCCCTCATTCCCGCTTTATCAGTTACGGGGACGATCGCCAACAAGTAATGGTTTAACGGTACGGGAGTGGCTGCCACGGTGGAATCTGATGTGGGTAGCAGTGCCACCGCTGCCCATTCTCCCACCCAAGGTTGAATGTCGGTTTGAAAATCCGTCGCCATCGGCATCAGCGGAATGTTACCGGGTCCCGAAATTGTGACCGGAAGCGGATTGAAGCGTTCTAAATCTCCCCAAACATCGGTGGTATTCGTGAAAAAGACTCCGGCGATATTGGCGGGGAGAACTCGGCTGACTGCCGGAGGAGAGGGGGGTTCGGGATTGGATGGCTCGATCGGTTGGGCAACTGCCGTCCCTGAGAAGAGTGCGAGAATGCTGGCGATCGATCGCGCGGATTTGCCAAACACGGTAATATCCTCCAAGCGTAAAGTTTCGCTTAGCCTAACCGATTTTCTCGCCCCCCTATCCCCCGTTCGGATTTTTGTAACGTATAGCCGTCAGCCTTTTGCTAATAACACCGATCGGGGTTGGGGATTTCCCACTACCATAGACAACAAAAGGCGAGGTCAGAGCCAAAACCATGACAACCGTATCGCAATTCCCCACAACATTACCCGACCACACCCAGCTACTGGCGTTTGACCGACCCGCCCGAGCGTGGAGCCGAAGCCCCCGACTGGTTTTACGTTCCCAACGTACCACCAACTTGAGACAGTCAAATACGGCGCTCTTACGTCCTGTGGCAGGAAATTATTTCTCCTTTAATCGTCTTAGAATTTGTTTTGGGGAATAGTGCCCAAGAACGCGATACTACACCCTACGAAGGTAAATTTTGGGTGTACGAACAAGCGATTCACGCTGCCTTCTACGGGATTTACGAAGTGGCGAAAGCCAGTGTCGAAGTGTATCGTTTGGTGGAGGGACGCTACAGTTTGCTGCCAGCCAACGATCGCGGACGCTATCCCATTCCCCCCCTTAGCATCAAACTCGGCATCTGGCAGGGTCGATATAAAAATGTAGAATTGCCTTGGTTGCGGTGGTGGGATGGGGAGGGTAATTTGTTGCTGACGGGGGAAGAACGAGCCGATCGAGCGGAACGGGAAAACGCGCGTTTGCGAGAACGGTTACGGGCGCTGGGGGTCGATCCCGACGCGATCGAGTAAGTCATAAGTCATAAGTAATATCAAGATCTGGTAGGGGCGGGTTTATCCGAACTTGAAGTTAACTTGTCGTCAAACCGTTACCAAACCCGCCCCCAAACGTACCGCATCCCAACCCGAAATTCAATGCTTTGGAATTTCAAGCATTTCGCATATTTAGCCAAGTTTGGCGGTATTGCTCGATCGCCTCATCAGGTAAGGGGTTGAGGAATTCGCTCTTTTCCAGGATGGGGGCATCGGGCAAGAGGACGGGATTGCCTTGGACGGGATCGGGTAGCTGCGACACACTCAACCCGGTAAGGATGGGGGAAGCCGCGCGACTGAGAACGGATAGTTGGCTGGCGTTGCCTTGTTTCCAGCAAAAATCAATCCATTGCGCCCAGAGGGGAGGAGTTGTATTGGGGGACGGCGCACTTGCCGGACGCACCCACAACTCTGCCCACAGGGAAGTTCCGGATTTGGGAACCACGGCGGTAATGTCCCGATCGTATTGCATCAGGTTCAGGATATCCGCCGACGAGCCGACAGCCACCCAGGTATCTTTGAGGATTAGGGGTTGGAGGTAGGCGTTGGAACTGTAGAGTTTGACTTGTTGGTGGAGGGTGGCGAGTTCGGTCTCTAGGTTGGCAATTTGACTCAGATCGGTTTCATTGTAGGAACGATCGAGTTTTTTCAAGGTTAAGCCGATGACTTGTCGGGGACTGTCGGGGAGGGAGATGCGTCCCCGCAGTTCCGGTTTCCACAAATCCGACCAGTCTTGTAGCGCCCATCCCAGCTCGGTAAACTTATCTTTACGATAGGCGATCGCCGTCGTTCCCCACCGATACGGTGCCGCCCAAACTTGTCCTTGGGGATCGAGAAATCCTCGATTGTCGCGTTTGACGAACTCTTGCCACGCGATCGATCCGGCAGAGAGTCTTTCCCATTCTTGAAGCTGTGCGGGATCGAGTGGTTGAATGAACTTCCACTCGATCGCCTTGGCTAACCAATAGTCGCCCAACATCACCAAATCGGCAACCTTGGAGGCAGATCGTCCGTGCCATTTTTGCAACAAGGCAAATAAGTCGGTTAACTGTTCGTGGGTGGCGAGTCTAGCCGTGCGTTGCAGGGATTTTTCTTGGCGAAATTTTGCCCAAAAGGCAGCCGGAACCGACTTAGTTAAGACTTCTAGCTCGAAGGCTTCGGCATGGGAACGGTTGCAGGCAACGGTCAGTTGGGCGAGCGTGGCGGCTATGCCGAGTAAAACCGAGCGACGGGATATCTGAGAGATGGAAGGATGAATCGCGGGAAATTGAGGCATTTTTGACATTTTTACGATCTTCGACGCGGGAATGTTCCATCGCGATGCGAATCGTTTTCCCGAGCTTACGGTTTTGCTCGATCTGACGATGAGTTTACCTAAATTAATACTCAAAAATTATACTTTACCGTAAAGTAAACTGATGCTACAATTGACCTCGCTTCATCCATCAAAAGATACATTTTTAACAAAACCTCGGAGAAGTTGTAGTTTAGCAGACATTTTTCGCAAAAGTTAAATAATCTAGAACAAAATCGCGAAATCGAGTTTCCCTCTCTAAGATCGAAGTAGAAACGATTAGGGGGAGTTCATTTTCATATGGATTCATTACAAGTTCAAATTACCACCTTAAACCGCAAGATCGAACGATTGTATGAAATTATCGAGCGATTGAGCGTGCAAATTGCCGAATTGCTGGCAGAGCGAACCTTTGCCGCGTCCTCAAATGGGAATTATCGCTCTTTTGACGGCATCTCCGATCGCACTCGTTCCGCAGAATTGGGAATGCTCGACGCCATGATGGAACATAAAGATGTGTTGATGGATGGCAACTACTTAGACAGTCATGCTACCGGAGAGAAGGAATTAAGCGCGCAAGTGCAAATTCAACGCCTCACCGCGCAATTGACGGCAGCCTACAATCGCATCGCGGCTTTGGAAGAACAGTTGCTCTCCCGCAGAGTGCATTAACGTTTCCAGGCGCGAGCATCCGGCATGAGGGAGTCTCAAAATAGGCGATTTTCGGATTGCACTCCCCTCAATCCTTCGATTTCCTTGCAGGCTCTAAGTTGCGGACATCGCAGCGATCGAATTTTTGGCGTTTAGGCATTCCCGAAACCCAGTTTTGTGAAATCCCTGGGTTTCTTTCCCTCTTAAAGACGATCGACTAAACGTTCGATCGCCTCTAGCAATTGACTCGAATTCCACCCCCGATATAAGGATGCGGCAATGGCACAACCCCCCGCACCCACGCCTTCTTTCACGTATCCCCGTTCGTAAGCTCGCAACGACTCGAAACGAGACTTGGCAAAACTTAACGGCGTTGCCAACAACGGTACGTCCCCAATTTCTGCCGCCAAACCGCAGGTATCTCCGGTGGGATCTTCGGCAACCCAGCGCGTCGTCCCCACCACCACATTATCGGCATTCCAGTCCCAGTTAAATTGCCTCGCGATCGCCCGAATTAGGGCGTAGACAGCCAGCATTTGGGTTCCACCTGCGAGCAAAACCCCCGCACGACGACTGGCGGCGATCGCCATGCCAGCCACCGCTATTTGCATCGGATCGCCGACGGCTGCCACTAAAGAGAGCGGATCGATCGATCCTTTCTCGGTTCCCCAAAATCCCCCAGCTTGCAACCCCTGGCGGACCACCGTCCATTTTTGCGCGTGATTGCACTGCGGGTGGCTGCTGTTGACTTTTCCGGCGGCGGCAAACCCCAACCCCGCCAACACCGCTAAGGCAGTGGTCGTACCACCTACCACGCATTCTCCCAGAATCAGGTATTCCGCCTGTGCCGCTAATTTTTCTCCCCACTCCATGCCTTGCTGCAACAAATGCGCGGCGGTTTCCGGCGACAGTGCCTTTCCCGTGGTGACGCAGGCGGCGGCAACCCCTCCCAAATCGATCGCCTCGACAGGTGGCGGTTGCGGCAATCCGGCATTGAAGAGGTCAACTGGGATGCCGAGGGTTTCGACGACGGCACGGGAAATCAGGACGGGAGATGCGCCTGCTGCTAGGGGAGGCAGGGGATACCGAGGATGGGGTCGCACGCCGTTGACGAGAAATTCGGCATCGGCAATTGCCGTGAAGCGTCGGTCTTCTGGCGTTTTTCCGGCGGCGGAAATCCCCGGAATCAACCCCGTTTCCGTGAACCCCAACACGCAAGCAAATATCGGCAAACGTCCCTGATATCGCTGCAACCATTTCTCGCCGCGATCGATCTGAGTATAAATCCGATTTTCGATATCCATTCAGAGAGATTGGTCTGTGGAGTCTCTTCTCAGTATCCCCCTTCTCGGTTTGAGAAACGACAAAGTTTCCCCCATTTTCGCGTCTGTTCGGGGTTTTATAATTCCCAAAAGAGTAGGGGTAGGGGTCAACGGCTGTTGACCCCTACGTTGGTTTTTAATTTTATCCGATTTAACTCGATCGGTAGGGGCTGCAAGCGACCCGTGCCCTTGCAGCCCACGAAGTCGTTTCCAACTAATCCGATTTAACCCAATCGGTAGGGCCCGAAGTGTATAAAAACGTTGAGGTGGTCTTCGTTTACAACTAATCCGATTTAACCCAATCGGTAGGGTTTCGGCATCGCTCCGTTCTCACTGAGGATCGAAAGGGTTTACAACTAATCCGATTTAACCCAATCGGTAGGGGTGACAACGATTTTATCTGAGACTGCGCCAACAGTTTACAACTAATCCGATTTAACCCAATCGGTAGGGACTGGTTTACAGCGCGTCTGGCAAAGTCAAGCTAGCTACAGTTTACAACTAATCCGATTTAACCCAATCGGTAGGGAGTTTGTCTGGGAGACCAGACGGGGCGGGTGTTTCCAGCGTCAAATCGACGCAGTAGATTCTAGAAGTATAGATCGGCTCTGCAAAACTTGCAAGCACACCCCTCAAACACCCACCCCGTAAGGCATCGACGCAGTACGACGACAGAATGCGGGTTTGCGCGATTTGCCCGATTGCGTCGATGGCAGTCAGACTCGGGGACGAATTCGCCCGATTCCTTGCCTCATCTGGCATTAGGTGATTTAATGAATTAGATACGTTAATCATAAAACCATCGACGCAGTACGGGGAAATTTGGAGGTCTCAAACGGGTTTTGATGAGACCGAAGAGAGAGGAGCAGACAGAAGCCGAAATTTAGCCAGAACATGAAAACGATCGAAGTGTTGTAGGCTAAGGGTTATCGCCATTTTCGTTGGATGAGATTTCGCCCACCGAAACCGTGTGACGGCGATGGAAGGGGAGATGTCTACTTTTGGGGGTAGAAAGGGCAGTTTCCCCCACATCGCCTAGCGACTCCTCGCTCTGTATCGCCCTTTTTTGAACGTCAGTACGGGATAATAGAGTTGCCTATTAGTAAGTGGCGGTTGAAACCACACGCCAGTTGCTCCACTTCGGGAGACCCCAAGACCGCACTGGCTTACCTACAGGAACAAAACCCGCCGTCGCGGGTTTAAGAGTTATTTAGTCCGCTTGGTGCGGACTTCGATTCTATAGGCGCGATTTCCAATCGCCAGCCGAATCTACTTATTACTTAATTCCCCGTGCCAAATCTTCCCACTTTTCTGTTAATCGACGGTCACTCTCTCGCCTATCGCGCCTACTTTGCCTTCGCCAAAAGTCGGCAGGGAGGATTGAAAACCTCCACGGGAATTCCTACCAGCGTTTGTTTCGGTTTTTTGAAATCTTTGAGCGAGGCGATCGCAACTTACAAACCCGAATGTGTAGCGATCGCGTTCGATACGAAAGATCCCACCTTCCGCCACAAAGCCGACGAAACGTACAAAGCCGATCGCGCGGAAACTCCCGAAGATTTTATCGTCGATATGGGAAATTTGCAAAAACTCTTACAAGCGTTTAATTTCCCCATTTTAACCGCACCGGGTTACGAAGCCGACGATATTTTGGGAACGTTAGCCGATCGCGCCAGCCAAGCCAATTATACCGTAAAAATCCTCAGCGGCGATCGCGATTTATTCCAACTCGTCGATACCGATAAACACATCGGCGTGTTGCATTTAGGCGGTTCTACCAAAAACGAGCAAATTCTCGAATTTACACCAGAGAAAGTTAAAGAAAAATTGGGCGTCGAACCGCATCAAGTGGTGGATTACAAAGCATTATGCGGAGACAAATCCGATAACATTCCCGGCGTGCGCGGCATCGGCGAAAAAACGGCAGTTAAACTCATTCAGGAGTACGGATCGCTCGAGGGAATTTATGCGGCGATCGATCGCATTCCCGGCGCGAATCGAAAAAAATTGGAAGCGGGAAAACCCGAAGCCTATCACTCTCAGTTTATGGCAAAGATCGAGCGGTCGGTTCCTCTGGACTTCGATCTAGAAACGGCTAAACTTCAAGGTTTTTCAGAGGCTGAAGTTATCTCGATATTAGAGGAACTAGAATTAAAACAATTTATCAAAACGATCTCCAAATTGCAACAACAGTTTGGCGGCCAAGCAAGTAAAGACATAGAAGAAACTACTTCGATCGAACTCGAAGATGATGATACTTGGTTCTTCAGTGCCAAAGAGACAGAGGCATCTATAAATAGTTCCTCCAATTTTGAAGAATCACCGATCGATCCTCAAATCATCGATACTCCAGAAAAACTAAAAACACTCATACAACTGTTAGAAAACCAAACGAATCCGGAAAACCCCGTAGCATGGGATACCGAAACCACAGCGATCGATCCCAGAGATGCCAAACTCGTCGGGATTGGTTGCTGTTGGGGAAGCGAAAAAACCGAAGTTGCTTATCTTCCCATTTCCCACGAACGGGGACAAAATTTAGAATTATCGATCGTTTTAGACGAACTCAAACCCATTTTAGAAAGTGCAAAATATCCCAAAGCGTTACAGAATGCTAAGTTCGATCAGCAGATTTTTCGATCGCAGGGAATTCAACTGGCAGGCGTGGTTTTCGATACCATGCTAGCTAGCTACGTTCTTAACCCCGAAAATAGCCATAATCTCAGCGATTTATCTTTACGATATTTAGGCATTCGCGCCCAAAGTTATTCCGATTTAGTCCCCAAAGGAAAAACGATCGCCGATATCGATATTCCCACCGTTGCCCACTATTGCGGTTTGGATGCTTATACCACTTTTTGCTTAGTTGATAAACTCCGTGCCGAACTGTTAAAAATTCCCCAACTTCACCAACTCTTACTCGAAATCGAACAACCCCTCGAACCCGTTTTAGCCGAAATGGAATGGCAGGGAATTCGGATCGATCGTGACTATCTCCATAACCTATCCCAACAACTGGAAAAGAGTTTAGAAAAAATCGAGAAACAAGCCCATGATTCCGCCGGAGAAACCTTTAACCTCGGTTCGCCCAAACAACTCAGCCAACTGTTATTTGAAAAATTAGGTTTGGATACCAAAAAAACACGAAAAACCAAAACTGGATATTCCACCGATGCCACGGTTTTAGAGCGTTTACAAGGCGATCATCCCGTCATAGATGCGGTTTTAGAGTATCGCACTTTATCGAAACTCAAATCAACTTATGTTGATGCCTTACCCGCCTTGATGCGCGACGATACCCAGCGCGTTCATACCAGTTTCAACCAAACGGTAACGGCAACCGGACGCCTCTCTTCCTCCAATCCCAACCTGCAAAATATTCCCATCCGTACGGAATTTTCGCGCAAAATTCGCCAAGCTTTTATCCCCCAGGAAAACTGGTTACTCGTCTCCGCCGACTACTCCCAAATCGAACTACGAATTCTCGCCCATCTCAGTCAAGAACCCGTTCTCCTCGAAGGCTATCAAAATGCGCGAGATGTCCACCAACTCACCGCGCAATTAATCTTTGAAAAAGAGGACGTAACGCCCGAAGAACGCCGTTTGGGCAAAACGATCAATTTTGGGGTAATCTACGGCATGGGCGCCCAAAGATTTGCCCGAGAAGCCGGATTTAGCGTTGCCCGAGGGAAGGAATTTATCGATCGCTACAACCAGCGATATTCTCGAGTGTTTGCCTATTTACAGCAGATTAAACGAGAAGCCATTGCCCGAGGTTACGTCGAAACCCTATTCGGTCGCCGCCGCTATTTCCAATTCGAGTCCGGCAGTCTCCGCAAACTTCAAGGCAGCGATCCCGCTAAGATCGAGATCGATCGCCTAAAATTGGGACAATACGATTCCCAACTCCTTCGCGCCGCCGCTAACGCACCGATTCAGGGTTCCAGCGCCGACATCATCAAAATCGCGATGGTGAAACTCCACGAAATTTTGCCGAAATACCAAGCGCGATTGTTGCTACAAGTTCACGATGAATTGGTGTTTGAAGTCCCACCTTCGGAGTGGGAGGAATTAGAACCCAAAATTCGCGAGACTATGGAAAACGCTGTTACCCTCAGCGTCCCCTTGGTGGTCGATATTCACGCTGGGGAAAACTGGATGGAAGCGAAGTGATCTTTTTAGGAGTTCAGGAGGAAGAGAGCAGGGGGAGCTTTCTTGAGCAGGGGGAGCAGGGGAAGAAGATGTTTGCCAATGATGAATGACCAGTGACAAACCCCAAACCCCAAACACCCAACACCCAACACCCAACAAAACTTTTTACCCCCTATCAGGAGCAACCAATAGGGGGCGTGTCGAGCAAGCGACACTTAGATCTTACTGAGTTTTATCCCCCAACGCCAAGAGCTTCACCGTAAAAATACACAAATCTGGAAAGATGCCTAGTCCCTCTTGCGAGCATTGAGGGATGGGGCGGGTTTAGCTGAAAATCTTGCAACCTAAACGATTTCGCCTTCAAAACCCGCCGCCCTGTCCCAGTGAAGTTTATTCATGCCTACCGACTGAATAGACATCAGCTATCAGCTTATTATCGGCGATCGCTTCAAACAAATCGATCGCCGAGAAGAGCGATCGATTTTGCAGTTGGGAATTCAGAGCGCTGGCGGCTGCCAACCCCGATCGCAATGCCGTTTCGATGCGGTTTAGACCGCACCAATCCCCACAACAAACTAACGGTAAAGACAACCGCACCGTCAAACAATCTTGAGGATAACTTTGTCGGGAAAACGCATACCGCCAGCGATGAACTTGCAGAAATTCAGGAGTGGCAAATTCGGGAAGAAATAAGCTTGCAGCCTGATCGAGTAACTGTTGTCCTACGGCTTCTAAATCGGTCGATTCTAAATTCGTTCGGGCGAATTCTGCGCTGCTATGGAGGACGAAAATCGGTTGACTCGAGGGCGAGCGCTTGCTGCTATCCAAACCCAGCCAACTCAGTGCATCGTGGTGGGGAAAACGGATAGCACGCCAAGGGCGATCTTCTGCTAATTGTTCGCTCTTTTCGGGAGCATATCCGGCGATAACAGCAAAACCCGGATCGTATTCCACCGATCGCACTTTTTGGGTTAACTCAGACACTCTCAAGGGTTCGAGGAGGGGCAGCGCTTGGGGTGCGGGAATGGCAACGACGATCGCCTTAGCCGTCAATTCTAACGGTAAATCTCCCGAACCGCGCGGCGCATCCAGACGCAAATGCCAAGTATGATTCTTTGTCAACGTGACATCACAAACGCGGCGATCGAACCAAATCTCTAAACCCGCCGCCAGAAACTTCCCCACGGCATTCATCCCAGAGGGAGCAATGTATCGCGGTTGCGGCGGTTCCGGTTGGGGACTGCCATCTGGGTTCCACTGCCAAACCGTCTCCGTCCAGGGTTGGAGAACGCGGCGATTTCCCAAAACCCGCAATAATAAAGACGATAAACGCCCTTCCTCCTGCAAATACGGCGCACCCAAATCCGCCCGAGTTCCGGCAACGCGCCGCGTCGCCAGCCGTCCCCCCACCCCCCGCGATTTCTCCAGAACAACCGTGTTATACCCAGCACGATCGAGTTGTCCGGCGCACGTCAACCCCGCCAAACCTGCCCCGATAACAGCAACATCAACAATTTCTCCAGTCATCTGGCTCCCAACTCCCTCAAAATTTCATCCCGCCCGAGAGGCGTACTAAAATAATAGGCAAGTGTCAATACTTTGGGGTTGAGGAGGCAAAAATCGTGGACGAGTTGAGAAGCGCGTTAAATTTGGCGACGGACGAAGAACTGCAAGGCGTCACCCAAATCCTATTCCAGCCCCGCTTCAATCCCCTCGATTACGTCAGCACTCCCGATCCCATCGACCTGCAAAGCCAAAGCCGCGAACAGTGGTTGAATGCCATCGAAAAGCGCTTTCGGTTCCTGGCTGCCGACGGCGTCACCGTACTCCTGGGACAGAGCGATCGCTTTACCTATCGCCAAGCTCTGATCCAAGTGTGCCGCTACCTAAAAATTCCCTATTTTGAAGACCTTTCCACTACGGATTTAGAAGCCGAAGTCTTTTTACATCTGATGGGCAAAGCTTGGCAAAAACTGCCCGAGGGCGATCGCGCTGCCCTTACTGTCCGCATCCAGCAATCCCTCGCCAAGCAACTCACCCAACCCCTCCCCCTTTCCGTCCAGAGCGACCCCATACGACTGCTGGTCAAAGGCGGTAGCGCCCTAGCGGTGAGTTCCGTCCTTCAACCCCTGCTCCTGCGGCAAATTGCCCGCCAGTTTGCCGTTCAATTCGCCCGCTACCAACTCGCCAAAGAAACCCTGGTTCGCGGCGGGGCGATCGCCGCCGGACGGTTTAAATCCTACGTGGCACTACAAACTGCCCGTCGGGGTATGGCTGTGAGTGCCGCCCGGTACGGGGCAGCCCGCAGCGCTTTCGCCTTCCTCGGACCGGCAATGTGGGCTTGGTTCTTCGCCGATATCGGCTGGCGGGCGATCGCCACCAACTACGCCCGCATCATCCCCACCATCTTCGCCCTCGCCCAAATCCGCCTCACCCGCTCGTCCCCCTGTTGGGAATGCGCTTAATTTAAGTAATAAGTGATAAGGAATAAGTGATGATTTTGGGTTGGTCATTGGTCATTTGGGGTTTGGAGTTTGGGGCTGTTTTCCGGGGCGGGTTTTGATGACAGATAGTTGGCTTCGTCAAGTTACATGACAGCTAAACCCGCCCCTACAGATGTAACGGTCTTCTCCCCCTGCTCCTGAACTCCTGAACTCCTGAACTCCTTCTCCTATGCCTTTTCTCGAAACTCATCCGGAACCGAGCGATCGGCAATCGTGGCGGTTGCTGCAACTGGGATTGTGGGTGTTGCCCCTGAGTCCGTTTTTGGGGGGATTGGGGGCGGTGGCGGCGACGGTGTGGGTGTGGCGGCGGCAGTGGCGCAGTTTAATGGGCGATCGCCTCAATCAAGCGTTGGCGATTTGGCTACTTCTCTTGCTGGTTTCGGCACTGACGGCGATCGATCGGCAAGCGGCATTGTTAGGGCTTTTTAACTTTTTCCCCTTTGTCTGGGTCTTTACGGCTGCCTGTCGCCTGGTGCGATCCCCTGATCGATTGCGGCAAATTTCGTGGATTTCGGCGATCGCTTCGATCCCGGTGATTATCGTCGGCATCGGGCAGATGTATTCGGGATGGCACGGACCGATCGCCCTAGGACTGCTGCTCAATTGGTCGTTACCCGCCGGAGGAATGCCCGTCGATCGCATGGCATCGGTGTTCGGATATGCCAACACCCTCGCCTGTTACAGCGCGATCGTCTTTTTACTCACCTTGGCGTTGTGGATCGAAACCCGCTGGCAGCTATCCGCACTCTCCCCCAAACTCCTGCAAACTCGGGCATCCCGCAATTTGTACCGACGATCGCGCCTACTCCTCGGCATCCTCATCGGTCACGCCATCGTCCTGGTGTCTACCTCTTCCCGCAATGCGTGGGCGATCGTGGTTCTGGGCGCTTTAATTTATGCCTTATACTTAGGCTGGCGTTGGCTGGTCGCTCTCGTGACTGCCGGGGCGGGATTGGTTCTGGGCGCGGCGTTTGCCCCTTCTCCCGTTAACTTGGGGTTGCGGGCGATCGTTCCGGCGTACTTCTGGGCGCGACTCACCGACGAACTCTACAGCGATCGCCCCCTCGCCCAATTTCGTCGCACCCAGTGGGCATTTGCCAGCCAACTCACCCTCGATCGACCCTGGACGGGATGGGGTCTGCGTAGCTTCTCCCCCCTATACGAACGAGAAATGCAACTGTGGTTGGGTCATCCTCACAACCTCGCTTTCATGCTGAGTGCGGAAACCGGGTTACCC
>DVED01000137.1 GCA_015295945.1 Oscillatoriales cyanobacterium M59_W2019_021
AAGATTTGGCGTTGTAGCGGCAGTTGAGATTGCCGATGCCGTAAGGTTTGGGGGGTCTGGGGATGGCAAAGGGAGGAACGGTGTTTCCCGCCATCCTCAATCGCTGTCGCGTCCGATTGTGAGACGTTTGCAAAGACCGGAGCGACATTAAAGCGGGAAAGATACTCAAACCAAAAATCAGCAGGATTTCTACAAGAATCATGTATCTGCGATCGGGTTGCGGTTTGTCTTTGCGTATAGCTTAGCCGATCGATTCTGGGAATGGGAACGGGCGATCGACCTTGAATCGGCGATCGTATTTGGGTA
Source organism: Oscillatoriales cyanobacterium M59_W2019_021 (assembly GCA_015295945.1). Lineage (GTDB taxonomy): Bacteria > Cyanobacteriota > Cyanobacteriia > Cyanobacteriales > Geitlerinemataceae > DVED01. The sequence goes on from DVED01000137.1 coordinate 307, forward strand.
AAAATTCGATCGCAAAATTGTGATGAATTTACGTACGTATTTATAAATCTACTTTTTGATACGTAAATTATTCACGTGCGGTTTAAATTTACTTTCAGAAAACTTACGGATTCACACAAACAAAGTTGTGATTACAATAAAATAGAACTTAAACAAATCAACCAATGACAACAACTGCTATATCTCCAGCAACAGCAAACCTCAAGTTAGCGCTCTGGCAAGCCGAAGCAGATGCGATGAGTAGTGCTGATTTGTTTGTTTGGCTAACGGACAGTGGGTTGCCTCAAGAAGTGATTCTGCGACTACACGACCTTATGACTTTTACTAAAAAAGTCGGACAAAAAGTTTTTGCGATCGGCAAGATCGTGTTGATGAAGATTCTTGAATTTGTCAAAGCTCATCCTCACTTAGTTTTAGGTGCGGGTATGGGTGCGGTTCTCGGTTTGGCTGTTTCCAGCTTAATGACTTCTGTTCCCGTCGTCGGTCAACTGTTAGCACCTTTGGCAGCAGTTCTTGGACTCACCAGTATCGCGATCGGTGCAGTCGCAGGACACAGAGTCGATAAACGAAATCAAGGGAAAGAAGTTGCTGAGGGAATCATGGGCTTTGTGGAAGATTCAATTGAAGTAGCAATGGAATTTTTCAAGCTCGCAATTGATGTGTTTCAAACCTTGTTTCAGAACGTTATCGTTGCTTAATTTTAAAGTTGTAAATAAGGAAGTTTTATCAAATGTCTAAATCTCCGAACAAGAAACAAATCCTCAAAGCGATCGAACAGCTTAAAAAAAATCCCAATAACAAGGCTAGTATTTTAGCAGATGCAGGTATTACTTTATTGGGTGCGGCTGGTATTGGTGCAGTAGCAGCCATTGCAGGCACAACAACTGCTTCGATTCCTGTGATTACAACACTAACTGGTGTGGGCTTAGTTGTTGCCGCTCCAGTAGGATTAGTTGCTGGTGCGGCGGTTGCAGGTGGAGCAGTTGCCTTTGGGTTATCCAGACTCATTAAAGGCAAAGGTTATGATGAAGGCAAACAAAGCCAACTCTTAGAACAGTTACAAGAGCAGCTTAGAGAAATTGAACGTAAAGAAAAAACATCTAGTCTCAAAGATGGTGATAAAACCCAGTTTATCATTTTCTTGGAAGAACCTTTACAGCATGATTTGATGATCGCTAAGGATGCTAATGACTTGATTCAGGCTGTGGAAAACGGTCATATTTCGCTTAAGGAGGCTTATCAATATATTATCGATCTCCTCAATGAATCAAAGGCTTTAGCTAAACCAAGCTTAATCTTGAAAAAGTAAGTTGATTCCACTCGGGTTGTTGAAATTCAGCCCGAGGTTGACCAATTCTCTGACAAATCCATTCCACACAAGCCGGAACGACTGCATTTCCATATAAAGCATATCGATCGTAGACTCTCGCCACGCGACACCAATCATCAGGAAAGCCCATTAAACGAGCATATTCAACATCAGTTAAACGGCGAAATTTATTTCCTACTTGATACCTTTCATAATGCCGAGAAGTTGAAGCCGTTAACGTAGAAGCAACCCCATTTATCCCAAAAACCGTATATCCCAAACGCGCGCCACCCTCTTGGTTGTACAAAATCTCGACTCCATCGTAGTATCGATGAACTGGCTTACTCTGCTCGATCCGTTTTAAGGTATCTTCGGTAAAATCAAACTGAGAATCGACTTCATCTTCATTTTGTAAAATATGTTTGAGTTGAATCCTGGTTTTTATGTCGGGAAATACCTCTAGTTTTTGAGTGTACATCTTATTATGAAAAGCTAGTCCCCAATTCTGAGCTTTTCTTGTAAAGCCAGAAATAGGTTGTAATATTCTACTTGAGTCGAACAGATTGCAATTGAGTCGATCGGTCTCTGTTAAAAATACTGAGTTTTCTTTTAGAGTAGGAATGATGTCTTGAAGACGATCGACTCGAGTTCCAAATATAAATACTCTATCTCGGTTTTGAGGGATGCCAAAATGAATGGGGCTCACGATCCTCCATTCTATAAAATAATCTAAAGAAGACAGCGAATTTAATATCGCTCGAAAATGCTGTCCCTTCTCCATCGTTAAAATTCTTTTAACATTTTCTAGTAAAAAGTATTGAGGTTGCTTGGCACGGATAATTTCAACAATTTTTTCAAATAAAGTCCCTCTCAATCGATCGCGAATTCCCAGTTTCTTTCCCGCAGGGCTAAAAGGCTGACAGGGAAAACCAGCCGTCAATAAATCGTGGTCGGGGAGTTCGCTCAGATCGATTTCCTCGATATCTGCCTGTACGATCGAATTTTTACCAAAATTGCTTTCATAAACTCGACAGCATAATTCGCTTCGATCGTTTGCCCATATTGTTTGGATTTTAGCCGATTTCATTCCCAATCTAAATCCACCAATTCCCGCAAATAGCTCGATCGCTGTTAAGTTTTGATGGCTTTGATTCATCGGATTTTATAAAAAAATTGCCAATTTTTTATATTGTATCGTATATTTTACTCGCCATTTGTCCATCGACTTTGATACTATTTAAAATGCAACTTGATCGCCCATTGGATTCACAGTGACAAGAATGCGTCCATTTTCCATTGTTTGCAGTACCATCGCCCTATTAGGAACTCTATCTGTGATTCCGCCGTCTCTCTCCGATGAAGAGTGGATGCAAGTTCGATCGGGCAAAGCTTACGGTATTAGCGGTATGGCATGGATCGATCGCCATGGAGACACCCCAAACTTGGCGATCGTTCACGATAATAAAACAGAGGATCTCGATCGTTTGGCGATCGTTTCCCTTCCCCCCCACGAACAACCGCAATACTATCCTATCCCCTGGTCGGACGATACCGAATTTCCCGTGGATTTAGAAGGTTTGGTCGCCGTTCCCGATGACAGTTTCCGATTTATGGCACTTGAAAGTCAGGGTCGGGTCTTCGATTTTAGGTTAGATCCAGATCGTCGCACGATCGAAACGATCCAAACTTTCGACCTTCCCGATATTCCCGACAACAGTAACTTTGAAGGATTCGCCCTCACTCGAATTCGCGATCAACTCATTGCCGTTTGGGCGCATCGAGGAGAAGGAGAAGATCCGGGCGTTTTGTATTGGGGGGAGTTCAATCTCGATCGAGGGGAGATCGGGCTGAGGGGACGCCAGGAAGTGCGAGTTCCCCAACCTCCGGGCAATCCGCGCCACATCAGCGATATCAAAATCGATCGCGCGGGTCGAGTGTGGATTAGTTCGGCAACCGATCCCGGCGATGACGGTCCGTTCGACTCCGCCATTTATACCATCGGTCGCTTTGAAGTCAAAGATGAAACGATCGCCCTAGACCCTTTCCCTAGCCTCACGCCCATTGCCGCGTACGAAGGTCATAAAATTGAGGCGATCGAAATCTTACCCGACGATCGCTCGATCATCGGCACGGACGATGAAAATGCCGGGGGATTTATTAGAATTGATCGACTAGCCACTCGCAACTAGCGACTAGCCACTCGCATCTTCCTTACTGCCCCGCCTGTTGTTGAGCGTACTCGAGGTTCTTTTGATACATGGGAATACGATCTTGCGCCACTGAATATTTCGGATTCGATTCGGGGACCGATTGCATCAATTCGATCGCCGCTTGCCAATCGGCTACCACTTGACCCCACTCTTGAGAGGTGGATGCCGTTTGCGTCAGTTGCGCGGCACTGGTGGCTTTGCGAACGGCTTCTGGGAAGGGATCGTTGGCGGTAGCAGCCGGAGCACTCCCTGCCGCTGCGGGAGGTTCTGCGGGAGTTTCCGTGGGTGCGGCAGCTTCAGGAGCCGCTTCCCCTTCTGCCGGAGCCGTTCCCGGTGCGGTATTCGGATCGGACGAAGCTGGCAGCAAACCCTTCAAACCGGGGATACCTGCCAGAAGTTCGGGTTTTTGGGAGTAGAGATAAAATCCGCCCAGTCCCAGGGCGAGGAGCAATAATAACAACAGGGGGAGAGCAGAAGATTTCTTTTTCGGTTGAGGCTCTTCCTCTGCCATGTCCATACGATCTTCGTCGTCCATCATTTCCTCCTCATCGCGTTCGTAGTCGCTCATCGAATACTCGTCGTCTGGGGTAAATTCCGTCACTTCCTCGGGCAAATCGCTCCCATATTCGTCATTAGAAAAGTTTTGTTCGGGGAGAGCATCGTAGCCATCCGATGAGAGATCGTTATCTAACAAATCTTCGGGAAGCCGTTCCTCCTCCATGTAATTGGAGGTTTCATCAGCTTCCATTAGAGGCGAAGACACGGACATGGGTGGCGGCGAAATCGATGGGTCTTGCAGAATGATATCTTCTTGCCAAGCCGGAGTCGATTCGCCCGTTTGATACGCAGAGACTCGAACGGCTTCGATCGAATCTACCCCCAAATTAGTCATCCCTTTGCGAATGAAAGAGATGGTTGCCTGGGGGGTGGGAACTTTCTCCGCCTCCAGAATCACATCCAAGCACCGACCGTCGAGGGATGCTTTCACGTCTATGCCTTGGGACTTCATCGATCGGCTCATCAGGGCGGCGATCGCGTTGGGGTTGCCCTGTTTTGCCTGCTCCAGAATGTTGCCTGTCATAATACCAAAGGAAGAAATGGTTTGCACTGACTGGGCGACTTGGCGTCGATCTCCCCAGTGTCTCGAACAGTTTGACACGTCTCCAACTTGAGGGTCGGAGAGTCTTGGGCTGAAACCGCGTGCGGGAGGAATTCCCAACTCGCGTTTGACACGTCGTGTCTCACCTTTACAGATGCCTCCTCAAGATCGATGCCCGCGTGTCTGACGGGATTACGAGATTCGATGATAGCGGAGAATTCCGCCGGAGTTGCCATCATCCGTCCTGAAGAGACGGATTCGGACAGTTTATACCGTTTCTGTAATGAGAAAATTGTAATGCGTTGTGTCTCAATTTGAGATTAACGATCGCGATCGTCCGATAGATTCAGACCAAGAGACAGCTTCTTCTGGCGTTGGCAACCTCAATTTGAGGCGATGGCGATCGGGGGTCGATCCCTTCCTACCCTAGATTGTGTGGGGATTTTGCAGCGATCATCGTGCCGGGATAGGCTTAAGGGCAGGAAAAATCGGATACTGATCGATCTCGACAACGGTAAACTCCTCCACGCCAACCCTCAGGCGATCGCCAAACAGCTTTCTGGAAGACAGCCGACTTTACCCCACGGATTTATCAATACTTACACGCTTCTTTAGGCATCGTGTGGCGACTGGATTTCACTCGAAAATATTGAGGACTGTTCTCAATATTTAGTAAATTTTTATACGACCTCAGACGACAATCGAATTCGATCGGCTTAACAATTGCTTAACAACTCATTTTTTGAGACAATGCCACCAGTTGTGGTTTCCCAGTTCCACCGGGAAAATGCGCAAGCTCTCCGCATCGATTCGTCCCTCTAGAATAGAGTTCAGAACCACCATGTCCCTCGGCTATGTTGCCCTAGTTCTCCACGCCCATCTCCCGTTCGTCAGACACCCCGAAAGCGATTACGTTCTCGAAGAAGAGTGGCTCTACGAAGCGATTACCGAAACTTATATCCCCCTGCTCAAAGTCTTTGAAGGCTTAAAGCGCGACGGGATCGATTTCAAAATCACCATGAGCATGACGCCGCCCCTGGTGTCCATGTTGCGAGATCCCTTGCTGCAAGAGCGCTACAGCCAGCACCTCGCCAAACTCGAAGAACTCACCGAACTGGAAATCGATCGCAACCAGCACAACGGACACCTGCGCTACCTCGCCGAACACTACGCCACGGAATTTAACGAAGTGCGGCAGATGTGGGAGCAGTACGATGGGGACTTGGTAACCGCTTTCAAACAATTTCTCGACAGCAACAACCTGGAAATCATCACCTGCGGAGCCACCCACGGCTATCTCCCCCTGATGAAGATGTACCCCCAAGCCGTATGGGCGCAACTTCAGGTGGCAGTGGAACACTACGAGGAAACCTTCGGGCGTCCCCCCAAAGGCATCTGGCTGCCGGAATGCGCCTACTACGAAGGGCTGGAACGCATGGTTGCCGATGCGGGACTGCGTTACTTCCTTACCGACGGTCACGGCATTCTCTACGCCCGTCCCCGCCCCCGTTTCGGCACATACGCTCCCATCTTTACGGAAACTGGGGTGGCAGTGTTCGCCCGAGATCACGAGTCGTCGCAACAGGTGTGGTCGTCGGAAGTGGGTTATCCCGGAGCGCCGGAATATCGCGAATTCTACAAGGATTTGGGTTGGGAAGCGGAGTACGAGTACATCAAGCCGTACATCATGCCCAACGGTCAGCGGAAAAACATCGGGATTAAGTATCACAAAATTACCGGGCGGGGTTTGGGCTTGAGCGATAAGGCGCTGTACGATCCCTATTGGGCGCGGGAAAAAGCAGCCGAACACGCGGGCAACTTCATGTACAACCGGGGGCAGCAGACGGAGCATTTGCGGGGGATTATGGGACGCCCGCCGATTATCGTCTCGCCTTACGATGCGGAGTTATTCGGTCACTGGTGGTACGAGGGACCGTGGTTTATCGATTACTTATTCCGCAAGTCGTGGTACGACCAAGATACTTTTGATATGACCCATTTGGCGGATTACTTGCGTGCCAATCCGACTCAGCAAGTGTGCCGTCCGTCTCAGTCGAGTTGGGGATACAAGGGCTTTCACGAGTATTGGCTCAATGAAACCAACTCCTGGATCTATCCTCACTTACATAAAGGTGCGGAGAGGATGATTCATCTGAGCCATTTGGAGCCGGAAGACGAACTGCAAGAACGGGCGCTGAATCAGGCGGCGCGGGAACTGCTGCTGGCGCAGTCTTCGGACTGGGCGTTTATCATGCGGACGGGGACGATGGTTCCTTATGCCGTGCGTCGCACCCGATCGCACTTAATGCGCTTGAATAAGATTTATGAGGATATGCAGAAGCGGCAAGTGGATTCGGGTTGGTTGGAGAAAGTCGAGGCGATCGATAATATTTTCCCCAATATTAACTATCGGGTTTATCGTCCGTTGTAGTTAGCTTAGCTATTAGACATCTGGAGAAAACTCGTTTTGCCTAGACGGGGCAAGGGTTGCAGGGGTGTTTCTGGAGATGTCTATTAGCCGTCAGCCATCAGTCTCGGGATGGCGGCGGCTTTTGAGTTGGGACAAAAAGAGGGAGAACCACAAAGACACGAAGAACACTGCAGAAAACTCACCCGTCAACCTCGGCGGCACAGTTTGGACTATCCTCTCACCTGGGAAAATTTACCCCCAATTTCAGCCCGATCGCCGCTATACTGTATCCGATAAATACGGTTATTGGCTTCCTCCGTCACCAAAAGACTGCCATCGGGAAGTACCAACAAACCAACGGGTCTTCCCCAAGTGGTGGGCACTGCCGGATCGAGGAGAAATCCGGTAAGGAAATCCTCGTAATCGCCGCGAGGACGACCGGATTGGTCAAAGGGAACGAATACCACTTTATAGCCCGTGCCGCGATCGCGATTCCAACTGCCGCGAAAGGCAACAAACGCTCCATTTCGATATTTTTCCGGAAACGTCGTCCCGTCGTAAAACTGCAAGCCTAGCGCCGCAGAATGTGCCTGAAATAGCACGTCTGGGGTACGGGTTCGCGCGGCTAAATCCGGTTTTTCGCTGCTACCATTTTGCACTCGGCGCGGATCGAGGCGATCGGGCGTTAAATAAGCGTAGGGCCATCCGTAAAATTCCCCTTGTTGAATTCGCGTCAGATAATCCGGCACGAGATCGTCTCCCAACCCATCCCGTTCGTTCACCGTTGTATACAGTTCTCCCGTTTGCGGATGGAAATCCAACCCCACGGGATTTCGCAACCCAAAAGCAAAAGTTTCCCGGTTCGACCCGTCTAAATTCATCACCTGTACCGAGGCGCGGGGTAAGGGTTCCTCATCCACGTTCGATCGCGATCCCACGGATACGTAAAGTTTCTCGCCGTCGGGAGACACCACCACGTTGCGCGTCCAATGCTGGCGATACCCCCCTCCCGGCAAATCAGCAATCTTCTCCCCCGTTCCCGTTAGTTGCGCTTGACCGTTAGTGTAGGGAAACCGCCGCACCTCCGCCGTATTACCGAGATAGAACGAGTTTCCGGCAAACGCCATGCCGAAGGGAATATTCAACCCGTTACTGGCATCGGCAAAGGTGCGGATCTCGTCGGCAGTGCCGTCTCCATCGGTGTCTGCCAGCGATCGAATGCGGTTTTCCCGAGTTTCGGTCACCAGCACTTCTCCCGTCGGTGTCAGCGCCAACCAGCGAGGTTTCTCCAATCCTTCGGCAAAGACGTTGACGGTGAAACCGGGGGGAACTTGCAAGACGGGAGAGGCGGGAATGGGAACCACTTGTGGCGGTTGCGAGGCGCTGTCGGTGGCGAAGGGAGGCGGCAAGGTTTCTAGGGGAATGCGGATGGGTGTGGGGTTGAGCGGTTCGGTGGGAATGGGGTTTGCCGAGGCAGGTTGGGGAACCTCGATGGGGGACGGATCGATCGAACTGACGGGACGACACCCCGTAACAATTGCTCCCAAACCCAACAGTAAACTCCAACAACGCACGTTTCCGTTCATCTCTCGTCCCCATCGCTCCGTCGCCTCAAATGTCACACGACGGTTAACTCACTGCCATTGTATTGTCACAAGTGCGGGTTAGATTGTCATTACTGGCAAACCAGTAGGCTACTATCACCTCCAAAATGCTCCTTTTCTGAAAAAGGATTCTTGCAAACACCCAAAAGGCTAACCCAGAAAATCGCTTTTCTGGGTTTTTTGTTTCAGCTATCCCAACACTGTGGGGTCAAATGTATTTTGTGTAACAAACGTCGGGTGGTGGGTTACGGCACGGATTCAAACGGATTGGTTTTTCCTACAAATCTTCCCTGTACCTAACCCACCCTACGCAACTTATTACTTGTTACTTATTACTTGCCCTCTTTGCCAACCCCAAACGACGCCTAGAACGATCGCGCACAAGACAAATTCAAAAATTAACGTGGGGAGGTGGCTGGAATGCCAGAGTCCTTCCGAGTAGTGCAAACCGGGAAATAGAGTCGTTGGAGCTTTGTAAAAGCGATCAATGAAAGGCAGCCAGAATTTAATCCCGCGTCCTGCCGAAAAGTAATCTAAAATGAGATGAGATCCGTACAGAACCCAACTCCAAATCGCGAGTTTTCGATAAGAGGTTTTCCACCAAGAACTCGCGATCCAGGCGGCGATCGCGCCAAAGGCGATCGCAAATAACAAACTATGGCTCAAACCTCGGTGAAAATTGCCGCCCAAGACGAGTTGCGGAATAAAATCCAAATCCGCAGCCGCAGCTACAAACACTCCGTAAAAAAGCGGTAACTTCCACAGGCGTTGTCGATGGGATTTAGGTTCTTCTAAGGGTAAAACTTTTGCCAGCGCCAATCCGGCGACAGCGTGAACGATCGGAGACGGCATATTGTTAGTGAATGGTTAGTGGTTAGTGGTTAGTGGTTTGTTACTCGAGTTTTCCCCTAATAACGAACAGCAAACAACCCATAACTCCCCGCACAATTAAAACAATCCAAACTGGAGGAGCATCACCCCGATATTCCCCAGTGTATCGAAAAATCCCGATCCGCGCCGCCTGCCGCGCTGGGCGGCTTCCAATTCTGCTTCCAACGCCGAGGCAAATAACTTCGAGGCATCGTAGCCCGTTGGGTCGCCCGAAACGAAATACAGTTCCGAAGCGCGATTGGCGTCCGCTAGCGCCCCGGTTTTATCGCTCATGCGGTTGCGAGCCACGCCCCGAGACAAGTAAGCTTGAGCGTATTCGGGATCGAGGTTCAGGGCTTCGTTATAGTAGGCGATCGCGTGCTCGAAGTTCCCGCGTTCGGCTTCCTCGTTGCCCCAGGTTAACAAATCTTCCTTGGTGATAGCGGAAAGGGGAATCCCCACGGCTCCTCGCAAGTTGGCATTGGTTAAATCTGCCCCTTCCAGGTTGACATTCATGAGGTACGCGCCGCGCAAGTCTGCCCCCCCTAAGTTGGCTCCAGCTAAATTGGCTCCGGCTAAATTGGCACTGGATAGCGACGCGCCCACTAAATTGGCATTGGTTAAATTCGCTCCGGTCAAATCCGATTGGCTGAGGTTGGCGCGAACTAAGTTCGCTCCGGTCAAATCCGCCCCTGCCAATTGCGCGAAGACCAATCCCGCCCCACTCAAATCGCATCCCGGACAGCTTTTGGTCGAGAGTAATTGCCGCATGTGTTCTAAGTTTTCAGCCATGACCCCAGACGTTAAACCCGTCGTCCCGATGAGAGTCAAGGCGGCGATCGTTCCCAGTTTCATCATGATTCCCTGCCAAATCCGACGCGATCGCACCTTCCGTGCGATGTAAAGAGTGTAACCCAGTTTGCACCGATTTCTCGAGCCTTCCCTGTGGAGGTGTGGAGACCGAACCTTCCCCCGTCGAATCGTTGACTATAATAATTTCCAGTCTCTCAACTCAAACACCGCCATGATTCCAACCGTTATCGAACAGTCCGGGCGCGGAGAACGCGCTTTTGATATTTATTCGAGGCTGTTGCGCGAACGCATCGTCTTTTTGGGACAGCAAGTTACCGACGAACTCGCCAACAGCATTGTGGCGCAATTGCTGTTTCTGGAAGCCGACGATCCCGAAAAAGATATTTATCTCTACATCAACTCTCCCGGCGGTTCGGTATCGGCGGGGATGGGTATTTTCGACACCATGAACTACATTCGCCCCGATGTTTCCACGATTTGCTTGGGGTTAGCGGCTAGTATGGGTGCGTTCCTCCTCAGTGCGGGAGCGAAAGGGAAGCGACTGAGTTTGCCCCATTCGCGGATTATGATTCACCAACCCATTGGCGGTGCTGAAGGTCAAGCCACCGACATCGCCATTCAAGCCAAGGAAATTCTCAAAACCAAACGCCGCTTGAACGAGTACCTCGCCGCCCATACCGGACAACCGTACGATCGCATTGCCGACGATACAGAACGGGATTTCTTCATGTCCCCAGAAGAATCTGTTGCCTACGGGTTGATCGATAAAGTTATCGATAATCGCCCCTCGGCAACTCGTCCGGTATCGGTTTAGGTAGAAGCATCACTCGATCGACGATCTCGGAGAAATCGATAAAAATCACTCATAAACCCCCTAGTTTTGCTTTTGAGATCTGGGGGGTGGTAACTGAAAGATAATTTCTAAGCATATCTTAGCAAAACGTCCTGATTGCCGATATAATCGAGAGTATACAGAATAGTAAGGATTAGATGGA
>DVED01000212.1 GCA_015295945.1 Oscillatoriales cyanobacterium M59_W2019_021
AAACAGGTCTTCTAGACTAAGCATGGGGCAAGCGGGAGGTTGATGGTTGGCTCTTTCAGCCTACCCGCTTCGCTCCTCCTTATCCAAAATTGACGTTAAGTAAGGTTAAGACCGGGCGATTTCCAATCGCCCGGTTCCGGTTATAGCAAGTCCACACTGGGTACTGGACATCGGGAACCCATCTGTCCTAAACACCTTCGCGACTGCCATAACTCGATTTCAACGTGCAATACCGCAAACGGTTATCGATCGCCCTCCGATCGCCATTCTCCCTGCAAGGCAAACGCCGACCAGTAGTAAGGAGACTGCCATTCGGGGTTTTGCCAGAGTTCGATTTGCGCTTGTCGCAAGGCGGCGGCAGGGGTGAGGTTTTCTGGCAGCATATTCCGGTAAAATGCGGACATCAGGGCAGCCGTTCCCCGATCGTCCACTCTCCACAAACTAACGGCGAGGCGGGGCGCCCCTGCATACATGAACCCCCGCGTTAACCCGATGACTCCTTCCCCGCGAATATCTTTCCCCAACCCCGTTTGACAGGCGCTGAGGACGACTAAATCGGCGGAGAGTTTCAGGTTGTAGACATCGTGAAGGCGGAGAAAGCCATCTTGGGGGTTGCCGTCGCGATCGACCAGCGACAAAACCAAACCGGACAGTTCGGGATGAGTGCTGTTGAGAAAGCCGTGGGTGGCGAAATGTAACAGGCGATAGTGATCGAGATCGCTGCTAGTTGCCACTTGGCGGTTGGCATCGAACCCGAAGGCTTGCAGTTTCTCCGATTCGGGAACCAGGGATAAGATGGCTTCGGCTTCCTTTTCCGTACCGGGAAGGCGAGCGGGGGGAATCGCCAAGCCCATATCCCGTGCGGAAGCGAGGAGTAAGGGATCGTCACGGCTGGCGGTTATCGTACCTTGGGGGGCGATCGCATCTTGCAAGCGTTCGTCGTCTTTGGCGAAGACGGGATCGGCAATCAGGGCGATGGTTTTGGGGGCTTGTTCGCGGGTGGCGACGTGGGTTCGGAGGACGGCGAGGGTGGAGGCAGAGGGGAGCGTTACCACTTCGCGATCGAGAATCAGGGGTTGGTAGTCGGTTGAGGTGGAGAGGGCAGCAAAAGGAATGTATTGCAATGCGCCGTCGGCAACGATCGCTAAGCGTTTGTTCCCCAATCGATCGGCGGCGGGAGCGATAACTTTTTGACTCAAGTTAGAGATGGATTCGGCGATCGCCGTCAGGTCGGTGCGCTTGCGGGGCGAGGTAATCGTCTGGCGGAAATTCGTCACAGCCGCTTCGATTTCGGCTTTGGGCGGTAGTTCGTAGCTGGTGAGGCGATCGGTTTCAACAACCCACAGATAGCTGCGCTCTTTTCCCAGAAAATACTCGAATAAGATCGTCTCGCCATCGAGAACTCGTTCCTGAATTTCGGGGAGCGTCAGGGGTTGGGGTTGCGTCAGGGCGGCGTAGTTGGGGCTGCTGGCGCGGAGTTCCCCTCGTACGAGATCGAGTTCTTCAAACCGGGTTTGCAGTTCGGTTTCGATCGCCTGGGCTTGTTCTGGAGTATGGTTGCTGTTGAGGATCTCGACTTGTTGCTGGGCTAAGGCGGAGATTTGTTGTTGCAGACGGCGTTCTTGGTTCCGCAGTTCTTGGGGATTGACGCCCTGGCGGATATCGGTTCCCGACTGGGCTAATACTTCGAGCAGCGCCCGCGCCCGCGCCCGTTCGCTGGCGTTCAGGGCTTGGGCGTCGTATCCGGCATCGGGTTGCTGTCGGTGCAGTTGCATCAACAAGTCGATGTAAAATTCGTATTGTTCCTGCACGCTAGCAAAGAAGGACGTTCGCAGTTCTTCGCTACTGACGTTGGTTCGCAAGGATTCGATAATGTCGATCGCCGCTTTGATGCGAGTCAGGGCTTCCGCCTTGTTGTCCCGATCGCGTTCGAGTTGGGCGAGACGGTACAAGGTGGTGGCTTCCCCCCGGCGATCGCGCACCGCTTGTCGCAAGGGCAGCGCTTGGTTATATGCCTCCAAGGCTTTGGCAGAGTCTCCCAAGTTGGCACGAGCAACGCCGATATTGGTGAGGGTGGTGGCTTCCCCGGAGCGATCGCCCAATTCCCGCCATAGAGGCAGCGCTCGTTCGTAGTGTTCTAAGGCTTGGGCGTCGTTTTGCTGTTGGGTGTAAGTAAAGCCGATATTATTTAACGTAGCGGCTTCCCGGCGGCGCTCGCTCAGTTTTTGGGCGACGGGGAGTGCCAGATTGTAGTATTCCAGCGCCTTGGTATAATCTCCCAAATCCGCTTCGACGTTGCCCAAGTTATTCAGCGTGGCGGCTTCCCCCGGCACGTTGCCCACTTCTCGGACGATCTCCAACGCTTCTTGGTAGCGCAGCAAGGCTCGATCGGGATCGCCCAATTTGGCAAAAATCAACCCCATGGTATTGAGAACGTCGGCTTTGACTTGGCGGTAGCCCCCATCCCGGCAAACTTCCTCGCATAAGGCGATCGCGTCTTGGGTAGCATTGATCGCCCCTTGATACTTTCCCAATTTTGTCTCGATTTCGGCGATCGCTCGCAGGGTCAGCACTTGCGAGTGGCGATCGTTCTGCTCCCGATACAGTTGCAAGGTTTGCTGGTAGGTGGCTAACGCCGCATCCAGTTCTCCCAAATTGGCGCGTGCCGTTGCCAGGAAGGTAAGGAGAACGGGTTTGACAGTACAATCCTCCCCGTCGTTCCAGTGTTGCAATGCAGTTTCCCATTGTTCGATCGCCCCCCGCCACCCTTCCGGCGTTCCTTCCCCGTATCGTTGCATTCCTTCCAGAAACGCTTGGCAGGCGGGGGAAACTCCATGAGCGGCAGCTTGACGGCTATTCGGGACGAGGGTCGCCAGACCCGATCCCTCGAATAACGGCATTTTGCCATTCATTTTGGCGATCGGCAAATAAAAATACAAAACGCCGACCAGCAACGCTGCCCGAATTAACCGTTGTCCTGGAAGCATGATAATTGATGGAATGTTACGACAGGAGGAATGGAGGGGTAAATAGGGATGGCATCGTCAGGACTTGTTGATATCCGTGCCAGCTAAACTTGCTCCGATTCCCACCTCGATCGAGGCAGGATTTCGATCGTTCGTCCTCGATTGTCTATCGCGGAGAAGGCGAGTCCGTAACACCATGATGAATGATAAAGCAGTTCTTATCGGTTCTTTCCCCAGAAACGATCGTCCCGTTGCTTTCGGTTAAAGCCCGTCCGGATAGGGAGAAGAAGACAGCCAATGACAGGTAGACCATGGGCTCGATCGTCTGGAGTTCGCGAGCGATCGCAGATCGAACTCCCCTATCCCCCTTCTTTATCCCTATGCTATACGACAAAGCGGCTTCAAGCCAAATTTTTCCCATCGTCAACAGAAGGCAGAAGGTAGAAGGTCGGTTTTTGTCAGAAGCTTGTACTCCTCTCACAAACTCTTTTTCCTCCAGGAAGAGGCTCGTACCATGGTTTTTTGGGTCACAACCCACGAACCCCCCGGCTTTTGGCAGAAACCGGGGGGTGTATAGGCTAAAAAAGATTATATCAGGTTTTGATCTGACTCTGATTTCTACAGACTTACTAGAACCTGAGATGCTGAGAGGGCTACATCTCCCAAGAATGAGGCGATCTCGACAGCGGCTTGCGCTCCCGTACCATCGACATCGAAACTCAAGATCCCCCGATCGTACAGGAAGTTGGCACTCGTGCCGATCGGCGTCGAACCATTGACAAAAACGCCAGTTTGTGAATCAATTTCATCGCTCAAGGCAACGCCTGCCGTCAAACCGCCGCCGAATCCCGCCGCCGAAATCTCGATGAGATCGTCCGCACCGAAGTCCGTCAGGGTATCCGTCCCTTCCATGGGGGAATGGTAGACAAAGCGATCGCTGCCGCCTCCTCCCGTAAGAGTATCGTTCCCAATATCTCCAGAGAGAATATTACTGTCAGCATCTCCAGTCAGATTCTCGTCTGCGGAAGCAGGGACTGACGACTTTTCCAACACGAAAATCCAATCCTGGTTATCCGGCGTTGCCAGAAAAACCGTACCATTCCCCGTATAGTCTGGCAAGTTAGTATAGACTCCCGTGCGCGGATCGAACATCCGCACGCTGTAAGTGGCGGCAGGGACGCTGCCGAGGGACAAATTCACCCCGTTCCCGCCTCGCGTATAGGCTACATACTGCTGACCCGGTTCTGCTAATGCGTATTCCGTTCCCGGACCGCTGACGAGACTATCGTTAGGTTCCAACGTCCACCAGTCCAAATCGGTGAAGAATTCGCGCACGAATTGGACGTCTTCCTCCCAAGCATCGTTGCGGGGATCGTCGGGATTGAAGGGTCCCGGATCGCGGTTACCGCCGAGGTACGTCGTTCCCCATCCTGTAACGATGTATCCCCCCGCCATGACGATATCCCAAGTGGCGTGGCGGATCTCTTCCAAGGTGGCACTGTTGGGTTTGTCTACAATGCCGTCACCGTTGCTATCCCGGAGGTAATAGGCGTACTCGGAGTTGACCACGGGTTTGTCGTGGTCGCGGGAAGTGAGGATGCGATCGTGCAAATCGGTATAGATTTGTTGGTAATCGCCGAAGGACATCCACGGATCGTTGGCAAAGATTTCCACCGATCGAGTGGCGTGCATGGAAATCATGCGATCGTGGGGATCGGACGCCTCCAACTCCTGCGCGATATTGCGGTAGGCAGTGGCGTTGAGAGTTTCGTTATACTCCCCAGAGACGATGAACACCACGTTATACCCACTGTACCGCGCCGCGATGTAATCGGCATAGCGCAGGCGATCGGCTTCGGGATAATCGTCCCACCCTTGGGCCCATTCCAACATGAAACCCACCGTAATCCCTTTGGAGTTCATATACTCCACCCGAGTATCGATTTCCTGGAAGTAAGCGGGATTGATTTGGTCGCCGGGAGATCCGATCCAATGCGTGCCGCCGTCGTTACCCGAACCTTGAATCCCACCGCCAAAATTGGTGTGGATGTAATTAAATCCCTGACTGGCACGAGTATCGACGTAGTGGAAAACGGCATCGCGATCGAGATTTTCTGACGGATCGTTTTTTCCGGCACGCCAGTTGGTATCCCCAAACCAGTAAAACGGCGTTCCATCCTCATATTGGAAGTGGTAGGGATAGCCTTCCATCGCCTGGATGCTGCCGCGATTGTCCGAGGCAACCACACTCATCGTCCCCGACTGACCGTTCAACCCGGCATCGTTAGAGGAAATCGACCAACTCCAATCCCCCACTTCGTCGGGAGAAAAGCGCATTTTCCACACATCGCCGCCATCCCAAAAGAGCGGCAGTTCCAAGGTTTGTCCGTCTGGTTGCACCAAGGTCACCGTTGCCGTCACGTCGGCATAGGGATTGCTATAGGTTCCCGCATCGGCAAACGATTTCTCGAAAATCCCAAACCGTTCGACCTCATCGAGATCGGTAATATTGACGTTAAACGTGCCTAAATCACCCCCAGCAACGAAATTGTTGCTGGTATCGTTCGCTTGGTTGGGTTGCAAGGTGACGGTATACGTACCGTTATCGGTGGCATCCCACAGACTGCCGGGTGCGTGAATTTGGTAGGTTGCCGTTCGGGGAGTGCCATCAGCACTGTTGGAAACGCTGACAAAATTCGCTTCGACCTCAAAGTCATGGGGACCTCGGACGCGGACATCGTTGCCATCGAGACTCGATACATCAAAAGCGATATCATCGGTATAGGTAACGCTGAAGGTATAGGTCGTTCCCCCGCCACTGGTCAAATTCGTAGCGACTAAACTCGCCGTTGGCGGCGTGGTATCTTCCGGAAGTGGGTCGTCAACCACATCGACTTGGAACGTGCCGAGAGTCGTTCCGGCAGCGAAGTTCCCGTTGATATCGCCAACTTCGTTCGATCGCAATACGACCGAATAGGTTCCATTATCGGCAGCATCCCACGTTCCTCCCGGTGATTCGATTTGATAAGTTGCCGTTCTCGGCGTTCCGTTACTGTTGTTATCGACCAGCAAAAATGTCGTTTCCGCATCGAAACCATTGGGACCGAGAACGTGGAGGTCGCTAGAATCGAGGGTAGAAAGATCGATCGCCTCATTATCGCGATACGTAACGGTAAAGGTGTGAGTATTTCCCCCAGTTTCGGTTACATCTGCCACCGTCAAACTTGCCGTCGGTGCAGTTTCATCTGCCGCTTCATACAGTTTGATATTGCGAAACCAGCTTTCACCCGTAGGATTATCCACATCGTGGTCGTTAATCAGGGTGAGATAGTTAAAATCTCCCGTAAAGAAGTCTCCCACCGGAATCTGATAGGATTGCCATCCTTGCGAGGGGTCGTAATTGTTGAAGTTCTGCCGACCGTTGCGTTCCGTACCGAACAGTTGGAATCGATTCGGTCCAGACCCGACAATGCTATTATCCGTATCGAAGCCGATACCGTGGATTTCTCCTTCTGCCGTACTTTGGAAGTCAAATTCGAGAATCGTGTTTTCGGTAATGGTGTAGCCATTCCCCAACGCTAACTTCTTCCAACCATTCCCTTCGATTTCAATTTGACTTTTGTCTTCTGAGAAAGAGATTAAGGAATTTCGGTCTTGGTTGTGATAGGCACTCACTCCCGCCGTGGCGACAGTGTCTCCCAAAGTTACAGCCACTTCGGCTTCGTAGAGTTTGAGATTGTCGAATAAACTTTCACCCGTAGGATAGGCGACATCGTGGTCGTTAATCAGGGTGAGATAGTTAAAATCTCCGGTGAAGAAGTTCCCCACGGGAATTTGATAAGACTTTAAGCCTTGGGAGGGGTCGTAGTTGTTGAAGTTCTGACGACCGTTGCGTTCCGTACCAAACAGTTGGAATCGATTCGGTCCCGACCCGACAATGCTATTATCCGTATCGAAGCCGATACCGTGGATTTCTCCTTCTGCCGTACTTTGGAAGTCAAATTCTAAGATGGTATTTTCGGTAATGGTGTAGCCATT
>DVED01000077.1 GCA_015295945.1 Oscillatoriales cyanobacterium M59_W2019_021
CCCGTCCGCGAAACCCGCCCGCTCCACCAATGTGTCCATCAAAAAAATGGTCAAACACGCGGCGGCAAAAAATGCCTCGGATATTCACCTGCGCGTCGGACAAACCCCCCGCTTTCGGATTCGCGGCAAAATGACGGTGATGGAAGAAATTCCTCAGGTGACGCCGGAACTGTTCGAGCAGTTTCTCGAAGAGATTCTCACCCCCGAACAACGTCAGAAATTCGTCGAAACCAAGGAACTGGATACGGCGATTTTCTATCCCGGTTTTGTGCGCTGTCGGGTCAACTGCTTTGAATCCCTGACGGGCGGTGCGATGGTACTGCGTTTGATTTCGCTGGATATTCCCACCATCGACGGTTTGGGATTGCCGCAAGTTCTGAAAAACATCATCAGTAAACCCCAAGGACTGATTCTGATTACCGGACCGACGGGTTCGGGGAAATCCACCACCTTGGCGGCGATGATGCGCCACTTAAACGAAACGGCATACAAACACGTCGTTACCATCGAAGATCCTATCGAATTCGTGCATCCATCCATAAACTGCCTGATCAGTCAGCGGGAAGTTGGGTTGCACACCCTAGAATTTTTCCATGCCTTACGGGCGGTTTTGCGGGAAGATCCCGACGTGATTCTGATCGGGGAAATGCGCGATCGGGTCACGGTGAATACGGCACTGCAAGCCGCCCAAACCGGTCACTTGGTCTTGGGAACGCTGCACACCCGCAGCGCCATCAACTCCGTCAACCGCTTGCTAAACATCTACCCCCCGGAAGAACAAGAAGCGATGCGGATTCAGATTGCCGAATCCTTGGTGGCGGTGATCGCTCAATTGCTGCTGCCAACCACCGACGGTCAACGAGTTGCCGTTCACGACATCTTGATCAACACCCCTGCCATGCAGGATTACCTGCTCAAAGGCAACGACGACGATGCGCTGCACTTGATGAAGACCGACCAGGTTGAAGGCATGCAGTTGATGAACCAAGCGCTGTACAAAGAGATTCTCGAAGGTCGGATCACCATTGAGGATGCCGAAAAAGCGTCTCCCGATTCGGCAGAACTCGATCGCCTGATGCGGACGGGTGGGTACGATGCCGCCCAGTCGCCTCGGGATTGGAACTAAACGATCCGTCGTCTACCCATTCCCTGGGTCAACCGTTACCGGCAAGGCGGAAAACTCGTCTCCCGTTGGGGACGGCGTGACGTCCCCAGGTTTCCCCGTCTAGCAACCGCCACCCGGTTGGTATGAACGGATTGGCAGAAGAGGAACATCAAGAATACCGAAAAATGGTCTTACTTGAGAATGCTTAACTGTTCGGGGCGATCGACATTAAAATCGATCGTCGCTTGGTTTTCCGTCGGTTCGATCTCGCGAAGTTGCACGGTTTTATCTTGCAGTTCGGCAAGGGGCAGCGCGTTGGGAATGCGATCGAGCAGGGGACGCGAAACGACAACCCGATAGGTTTGACCGCTTTCACTATTGACGGTTAACGTCACCGTTTCGCGGTCGAGGCGATAGCCGTTGACTTGACCGCGAGCCACCACATCATCGGGATTGTTATCGATAAAACTCTCGGATTCGGAGCAGTAAAACTGCACGGGTTGTCGGTCTAAATCTACGCAACTGAGAATGCTATCTACCCGATTGGTAATGCCGATCAAATATTGATAATCGGGTTCTTCTCCGGCTCCGTATTGGGCTTTTTGTTGGATTTCTGAGGACGCATTTAAGAGGGCATCGCGAACGGAATTTCGCTGGGATTCCGATAGGTTGGGAGAGAGATAAACACCAGAAAGAGGAATGCTGCGGCTGCGCTGAATGACCCGTAATTGGGGATCTTGGGCGACGATTTGATAGGGAGCAGCACCGACATCGGCTTGTCCGGATTTGACTTTCTCGACGATCGCCCCAGCATCGGGATTGCCGCGATCGACTTGTAAAATTTTGCCGTATAAATCGTAAACGGGAATGTAGAACGTGGCGGGATTGCTCAGTTCTCCAAGGGCGATCGTTTTGTCGGGGGTGAGATCGCTCACGCCTTGAATTGGGTTATCGTTCAAGACGAATAAAGAAGACTCGAATTTAGGCGCTTGGGGAAACATCCGCGCAACGAAAGTATAATCGTTATTGATGGCGGAAACCGACAGAATCGAACTCGTGGTAAAGGCGATATCCCATTTTTGTTCGGCTAAACGATTTCGAGCTTGTTGCAGGGGATTTTCGCCTTTGATTTCAACTGCATCGATGGCGATCTCGACAGCCGATCCCACATCGTCACTGAGTTTTTCTTCTAAATGCTTTTCTAATCCCGTATAGTTTTCTGCGGGGTTGTAAGGCGTGGTAACGACCCCCAAGGTTAACGATGTTTTGGCAGGAGACGATGAAGGCGTTGCGGTATTATTATTCGGTTGGCGACAAGAAACGAGCAGCGTCCCCAGCAAAGTTACGGCGACGAGAGAGCCGACAGAATGCCGCCTCCAAACTCTAAACTTACGAGATTGAAAGAGCGTATTAGTTGTTGTTTTTTGGATTCTAGCGATCGGACAATTCATAGCAAACCTATATAATTTAATCTCTGCAACCTCGATCGATCCCTAGAGCTTAAACTTCGGTCAATCGACCACTTCAATTTGTTCGGCTCGATCGACGGCAAACGAACTCGAACCGAGCTTGCGATCGGGTTTTAAACCCGTAATCCGAACGGTTTTATTTTTCAATCCCGGAAGGGGAGAACCGTTGGGAATGCGATCGAGAATTTTGCGAGGAATGGCAAATTGGTACTGACGATTATCCTCGCCGCGAACGGTTAATTCTACCGTTTGACCGTTAGGAAAAATTTCGTAAGCACTCACTTCCCCTTCCCAACTCGTCTCCAAGAAATCGGACGAATTCGCCCCAGAAGAACCCGAATTCAAGCGCGACCCCACCCAAAAAAAACTGCCCAAACCAAATAACAACGCCACCCCAATTCCCATCCCCCACCGCCAATTGATCGATCTCCTAGGAGAACGAGAAGGAACCGGAGAAGTTAAAGTTGAAGGAGGTAGCGGTGGTGGTGGCACGCGTGATAATTGGCGGACGGCTTCTAAAGCTTCGACTGCTGACGAATAGCGTTCTTGATAATTAGAACGTACCATTTTATTGAGGACATCGCGCAGTGCCGAACTCACCTGAATTCCCTGCCACCAAACCGTTCCATTTTCCTCTTCAAATAACCGAGCAAGCTGTTTGGAATCCAACCCCGTCAGCGCTTGAATGCAAATCGTGCCGACGGCATAAATATCGCTACTTAATTTCGGTCTACCTTGCCACTGTTCGATCGACATATATTCGGGCGTTCCCACCACGATCGTCAATTTCGTCGTCTCCAGGGGATCGACAATTTGTTTGACAGCACCAAAGTCGATAATGAAAATTTTACCATCTCGTTCTCGGCGAATTAAATGACTCGGCTTGATATCCCGATGAATGACATTGTGTTGGTGGACAAATGCTAAAGGCGTGAGGATATTTTCTAACAGCGAAAGGGCGTAACTTTCGCTTAGTTGCTGTCCGCCAACCAGTTCCCGACTCAAGGGATGCCCGTCGATTAATTCCAAAACCAGATAAAATTCGCCATTGCATTCAAACCGATCCAACAATCGCGGAATTTGCTCGTGGCTGCAGAGTTCGTGCAGCATGGCAGCTTCCGCATCGAACCGCCTTCGAGCTTCCTGCAAGACGTGAGGTTCGATCGAAATCGGTTTGAGTTGTTTGACAACGCATCTGGGATGACCGGGAAGGTGAGTATCTTCGGCTATATAAGTTTGACCGAAAGATCCCCGACCTAGGGGTTCGAGAATTTGGTATCGATGGGAGAGAAACATTCTACAGAAGGAGTTAAAGAAGGTGCAGAAGTTACAGGAGTTGGGGAGGGTTTGCGGCAGACTCTGTCAAGTATTTCTTGAAAGTATTTCTTAACGTCACATCAACGATGCTGGCTGCCTCCCATAGCTATTTCCGGAACTATTTATGTCCTCTGTCATTGCATTCGTGGCTAAGGGAACGATCGCGATCGCCAAACCCAACCACCCTCCGCACTTGGCAATCCGTTCGCTGACGAATTACCGTCACCCCCATCCCCTAATTCGGTAGATGGCACTCGAAATCCGTAAAAGTTGAAAGATTGGTTTATGGTGAGAGATAGCAATCAGCGCTCTTTTTCTTGACGCCTTCTACCCTCTGCTATCTTGACCCGATGTCCGATCGATCGATTACGATTCAACTTCCCGAAGAATTACTAACGTACATCGACACCCAAGCTCAACTCACTCGAACCAGTCGAACGGAAACGATCGTGCGGCTTTTGCAGTGTGCGATGGATAAAAGTACCGCAGATGTAGAGGGAATCATGGCGCGAATCGATGCGCTAGAACGGCAAGTAGCGGAGTGGGTTGCCTGTAGCGATGGCAAGGTGATCGAAGAATTGCAGGCCCGGGTGAGCGCCTTAGAACGGAAACGGGCAATCGATGTCAAAAATACCACAACCCCAGATCCCAGGGGATCTGAGGCAGAATGGATGACCGTTAAGGAAGCATTTATATGGTTGGGTGGCGATCCCCACGACCCGTCATCTGGAGTCACCTCCCTCGACGGACGCCGATCGATCGGCTTCCACCGCTTCCGCGTTCTCAAAGCCGCCGACTACCGAGCCTTTGGGTTAGAGTTTCAAAGCGATCGCCGTCGGAAGCAACAGCCCTGCTTGCGACCGCTGTTATCAAGTAATAAGTAATAAGTAAGTAATAAGTTGGGTAGGGTGTGTTGAGGCACGAAACGCACCAATTACCAATTAGACATCTCCAAAAATTAATGAAGACCCCTCTCCAAACCTCTCCCCGACACGGAGAGAGGCTTCAGAACCCCCATTCCAACAACAAACCTTTTCCTTTACCCCTTCCTCTGAGGAGGGGGCAGGGGGGTTAGGTATAAATACTTTTCTGGAGATGTCTATTACCAATTACCAATTACCCACTAACTGCGGGAACCGCTTGACAAGCTTCTTTGAGCAACTCGGCTTTATCGGTGCGTTCCCAGGGCAAATCCAGGTCGTTGCGACCGAAATGACCGTAGGCAGCCACATCCTGAAAGAAGCGACCGTCTCGTTGGCTGGGGAGGTGTTGCAAGTCAAAGGCTTGGATAATCCCCGCCGGACGCAACTCGAAGGTTTGTTGAACGACTTCGAGCAAGCGATCTTCGTCAACTTTACCCGTGCCGAAGGTTTCCAGGGTCAAACTCGTGGGTCGCGCTACGCCGATGGCGTAACTGACTTGCACTTCACACTTGTCAGCCAAACCCGCCGCAACGATGTTTTTAGCAATGTAGCGGCAAGCATAGGCAGCCGATCGATCGACCTTGGTGGGATCTTTCCCGGAGAACGCACCGCCGCCGTGACGGGAATAGCCGCCGTAGGTATCGACGATAATTTTGCGTCCCGTCAATCCGGCATCGCCTTGGGGACCGCCGATGACGAATTTACCCGTGGGGTTGACCAGGAAGCGGGTGTTCTCGTCGGGTTTGATGTCGAGATCGACGAAAATGGGTTGCACCACCGCCGTCCACAGGTCAGCTTTAATGCGATCTCGAATCGCCGACTCCTCTGT
The DNA here is from genome assembly GCA_015295945.1 of Oscillatoriales cyanobacterium M59_W2019_021. Classification (GTDB taxonomy): domain Bacteria; phylum Cyanobacteriota; class Cyanobacteriia; order Cyanobacteriales; family Geitlerinemataceae; genus DVED01. The sequence goes on from DVED01000077.1 coordinate 5,644, forward strand.
CAAGCTATCGATTTGGGCATCGTGTTGGGTGGAAATCAAAATGGTATCGATGGCGACGGGTTTGCCATCTTCATATGCCACTGTCACCTGGGTTTTGCCATCGGGACGCAGATAGGACAATTCGCCCGTTTTGCGCACGGCTGCCAGCCGCCGGGTGAGGCGGTGGGCTAAGCTGATGGGTAGGGGCATCAGTTCCGGGGTTTCGTTGCAGGCAAACCCGAACATCAAGCCTTGATCTCCCGCACCGATGGCGTCGAGTTGTTCTTCGCTTAATTCGTCGCGGTGTTCCTGAGCGCGATCAACCCCTTGAGCGATGTCAGCGGATTGCTCGTCGAGAGCAACCAATACGGCGCAACTGTCAGCGGAGAAACCGTTGTCGGCATTGATGTAGCCGATTTCAGCGATCGCGTTGCGGACGAGTTTGACGTAATTGACTTGAGCGTTGGAGGTAATTTCTCCGGTAATCAGGACGAGTCCCGTATTGACGACGACCTCGGCAGCGACTCGGCTGTTGGGATCTTGGGTCAGCAGTGCGTCTAAAATCGTATCGGAGATCCGATCGCAAACTTTATCGGGATGTCCTTCGGTAACGGATTCGGAAGTAAATAGGTAGCGTCGAGACAACTGACAGTTCCTCCTAGGATGACGACAGGACAAACGCAAGGCAAGGCAAGACTTAGTTATTTTAATCTGTTATGGTAGCAACAAAATCTGCCACTGCGTCAAAAAAAACGCCCGATCGTCACCATTCAGGGTTCGCGATCACTTAATCCATTTCGGGTAATGGGGGTAACAACTGCTCGAGTGGCGCTAATAATGGCGGTAATACGGAGGTGATGATTCGCCGAATCGTTTCGTTATCAACGCGATCGTACTGATGGATAATGATATTTCGCAACCCCACCGCACCCAACCAATCTACCTCTGGATGCGCTTCTCTAAATTCGGGTGTAATTCGCCGAACGGCTTCCCCGATAATTTCGCAGTTTCTTTCTACAGCTCGTCGAACTAATCGATTTTCTAGATAATCACGATACGTTAAATTGGCAATATCTTCCTGTATTTCTCGAATGGCTTGCAGAATATCGAAAAGAGCTGCTGAATTACGCGCATTATCTCGCTCCATTTTATTGACCTGAGTAACTTCAAAATTTTCCAATCGATCGAAGGGGTAAATCACTCGATGAGTGTGAAGGATTTCAGCGCGACTGAAGGGATTGACTAATCCTTTTTTTTGAGTAAAATCTACATCTCTCCCGAATAACTTTTCTAACTCTTCTTTGGCGTAGATAATCTCGAAGAAATTCCCGGAACTTTGGGGAGAAAAAGTCACAAAGACATCAATATCGCTGTCCGGTCTGAAATCTTCTCGCAAGACCGAACCAAATAAGGCAAATTCGGCAATGTTCCAGCGATCGCAAAACGCTGCAATGTCTTCTAAAGAAACTTGTAAACGCTGTTGTAAAAATTCAGGGAGTTGGATTTGAACTGTAGACTTCATAACTTAATGAATTTGTCAGGTATAGGTATACGAACTTTGCAAACCCGATTTTCCGAAAACTCACGCTTTCGGATGACAAAAGTTGACGAAGAAACCGGGTAATTGGTGGATAAGTTCCGTTATCCTAACGCTCGGATAACAAACGCGCCGCCAGCACTCCTCCCAAAAAACCAAACAAATGTCCTTCCCAAGAAATGCCAGGTTGACCGGGTAAGACGCCCCAAATCAAACCGCCATACAAAGACCCAACAATTACCGATAAGAAAATTCCCACAAAGCTGCGTTCAAAAATTCCTTTAAGCAGCAAAAAACCAAAATATCCAAAGATTAATCCACTCGCACCGATATGAGGTCCCGGACTGCCAAAAATCCAAACTCCTAAACCCCCCACCACCATAACAATTGCTGTCACTACAAAAAAGTCACTCACTTCTCGCAACATGACAAACCATCCCAAGATGATGAAAGGAATGGTATTCGCAATCAGGTGGGGAAAATTGCCATGCAGAAATGGCGAGAAGAGAATACCACGCAATCCAATGAGGTGGCGCGGTAAAATTCCGTAGGTATTGAGATAGCCTCTAAAGATTAGAAAATCGGCAATTTCAACGATCCACATTAAGGCGACGAAACTGCCAAGGATGAGTCCGTGGGTGATGAGTTCGTCTTTAATTCCATTAATTTCATTTTTACTCACGATCGAATTTACTCCTTGATATCGTTTGATTTACGATTCTGAAAATTCCCCTGTTCCTGATGTTCTATTTATAACGTATCGTTCCGGGAGTTAGCGGAGATGGGGGTAGTTCTCAAGCCTACTTTACAAAACTTTGCTTCGCCCTCTGGACGTTGCGACTCCTTGCTCTATATCGCTCGTCTCAATTTCCCTTTTCAGTGGTTAGTGCTGCTTGCATTTTTCCCAACCAATCGATCAAACTATCCAATTGCTTATCCGCAGATAACACCCCCAATCCTCGAACCGTGACTTTTCCCCGACTGTAAACAAACCGGGAATGTAAGTTCGCTGGCAAGTTTTCTTTGAGTAAATTCCAAGCGGGTTCTTCCATCGGAGTTTCCAAAACGACGTGTTGTTTGCCTTCCGGTTTGATGCGAGAAAATCCCAATTTTTTGGCAATTTGCTTGAGTTCCATCACTTGCAAAAGTTGGCTGGCACCGCTGGGAATCGGCCCGTAGCAATCGCTCCAATCGGCAGCAATTTGAGTAAGTTCGGCTTTGGTAGAAGCGGTAGCAACGGCACGATAGGCACTCATTTTGCGATCGAGATCGCGAATGTAATCGCTGGGGATAAAAGCGGTGAGGTTGAGATCAATTTGAGTATCGTCTACTTGGGGAATTTCTTGACCTTGAATATCGCGAATCGATTCTTCCAACATTTCCATATACAGATCGAATCCGATCGCATTCATCTGTCCCGATTGTTCGGCTCCTAATAAGTTACCAACACCGCGAATTTCCATATCTCGCATCGCTAATTGATATCCGGAACCGAGTTGACTAAATTCTTGCAATGCCCGCAATCTTTTTTGGGCAGTTTCTGATATCTTAATGTTTTGGGGATAAAATAACCAGGCATGAGCTTGAACGCCCGATCGTCCCACTCTTCCTCGTAATTGATAGAGTTGAGATAAACCAAATTGTTGGGCATCTTCGATGAGAATGGTGTTAACGCGAGGGATATCCAAACCCGATTCAATTATCGTCGTACACACCAAGATATCGGCTTCTCCGGCGCTAAATGTAAGGACGATCGATTCTAACTCCGCCGAATCCATTTGTCCGTGAGCGACTGCAATTCTCGCACTGGGAACCATCGATCGAATTTTTGCCGATGTTTCTTCAATTCCTTCTACTTTGGGAACGACATAAAACACCTGTCCGCCGCGATCGAGTTCTTGACAAATGGCGCTACGAATGACATCCCTATCGTAAGGTGCGAGGTAAGTTTTAATCGGACGGCGAGACGGTGGCGGTGTGGTAATCAAGCTCATTTCGCGAATGCCGGACAGCGACATATACAGCGTTCGAGGAATTGGCGTCGCCGTTAAAGTGAGCACATCGACTTCTGTTTTCAGTGCTTTAATTTTCTCTTTTTGGTTCACTCCAAATCGCTGCTCTTCGTCAATTACCAACAATCCTAAATCTTTAAATTGGGTGCTTTTTCCTAAGAGTTGATGCGTTCCTACGACAACATCTAATTCACCCGTTTTCAAGCGATTTAAAATATCTTTACGCTCTGGTGGTGTCCGAAATCGATTGAGCAATCCCACTTGAATGGGATAAGGGGCAAATCGCTCCCGTAACGTGTGATAGTGCTGTTGGGTTAAAATTGTCGTCGGTGCTAACATTGCTACTTGTTTTCCCGCCGTAACTGCCTTAAAAATTGCCCGAACGGCGACCTCAGTTTTCCCAAATCCCACATCGCCGCACACCAAGCGATCCATCGGTCGATCGCTTTCCATGTCTTGTTTGACATCTTGGGTTGCTTTGAGTTGATCGGGGGTGGGTTGATAGGGGAACGAATCTTCTAATTCCTGTTGCCACGGGGAATCGGTACTATAAGCATAGCCCGTTTTTTGCGATCGCTGAGCGTAAAGTTTTAACAGATCGATCGCGATCTTTTTAATTGCTTTTCGGACTTTATTTTTAGTGGTTTCCCAAGCTTTACCGGAGAGTTTGTTCAGTTGCGGTTTGCCTTCGCCTCCCCGAAATCTGGAGAGAGAACTCAACTGGTCGGCAGCGACGCGCAGAGTGCCATCTGCATATTTTAAAACCAAATATTCCCGCGTTTCTCGGTTAAGTGTCAGGCTTTCTAATTCGATAAACTGACCGATACCGTGATTTTTATGAACGACGTAATCTCCCGGTTGCAGCTTGTTGGGATCGACTTGTTTGGAAACAGCGCGGCGGCGCTTGCGAATGTAACTCGGCGTCGCTAAAGAATGCTGCCCGAAAAACTCGCGATCGGTCAAAACCACCAATCGCAACGTCGGCAAAATAAAGCCCTCCATTTCCGCCTGACCGGAATACTTCAGCGCTACGGGAACGTGTTGGGTTTGCAGCCGATCGATCGCCGGATAATCGCGCGGATTGGGGACGAATTGGGAGGGACAATCGTGTTCTTGTAGCAGCGCCACCGATCGACTCGGTTGTGCCGAAACCAGGAAAATGGTAAACCCGCGATCGCGTTCTTGGCGCAATACTTCGGCAATTTTGGCAAACTGGTGGGGCAGTACCGGAACCCGGCGACTCGCTAAGTTCAAAGCTCCATTTTTCTCCATCACCAATTCTGATAAATCGAGACGAGTGAAGGGAATTTCGGCTAAAGAATTCTCCCACGATCGATGAACTTTGGGAACGGGAGTTGAAGAATCTTGAAGTTGCAACCAATGCTCTTCCGATCGTTCGTACCATCGATCGCAATGAGCGCGACATTGCTCCGGTTCGTCCATCGCCAAAAGCGTATTTTCACCCAAATAATCCAAAATCGAAGCGGGTTTTGCAAACGCAGCACCTAACAGTGCCTGCCAATTTTCTGCCGCTGCAACTTCTCCCAAATTCGCCCGAATCGTCCATTCAAAACTCGTCGGCGTTAACACCAACCGCTCGATTTTATCGAGCGATCGCTGAGTCGTGGGATCGAACTCCCGCATCTTTTCCAACTCATCCCCGAACCACTCTAACCGCACGGGTAATTCCGACGCCACCGGAAACACATCGACGATATCCCCACGCCGACTCCACTGCCCTTCGGTTTCCACCAGCGACACCCGTTCGTAGCCTAATTCCACCAAGTGGCGATCGAAGTTTTTGGCATCCAATTCCTTCCCCACTTCCAAATGGAAACAGTCGGCACGGAAGACTTCGGGGGGCGGTAAATGCGGCTGTAACGCCCGTTGGGTGGTGACAATTGCCAATTCCGCCGAAGACGACCCCACCAACTCCGCCAACACCTGCATCTGCCCCCATGTCATTTCGTCCGAATAGTGAGGTTCGTAGGGAGACGCTTCGGAAGTCGGGTAAAAATGCACTGTCTGCCAGCCCATTTCCGCCAATTGCGCCGCCCAACGCCCCGCTTCTTCCAACGTCGCCGCGACGACGCACAGGGGATACTGTTGTTTCTGTGCCAGTGCCGATGCTAACAACCCCTTCGGCAAGCGAGGAATGCCTTCGAGTTGCAGGTGGGAGTGACGATCGAGCTTGGAGAGTAATTCCCCAGTCAGGGGCGATCGAGCGATCGTGCGAACGATGGAAGCAAGCGCCATACGGAAATTGTCAGGAGATGCGAGAAGGATCGGATTCTCCTATTTTAAAGGGCGAAGGAGTTCGTACCGCTGCCGATCGACCGATTGCCAGTTCGTGCTATAATGAAGGATACGACTCACGGGGAATTAGCTCAGTTGGTAGAGCGCTGCGATCGCACCGCAGAGGTCAGGGATTCGAGTTCCCTATTCTCCATACCCCAAAACCCCGCCCAGAGCGGGTTTTTTTGATCTCTACCCTAAAAGAAGCTCAACTTGCTATTCTCAATAATGTGAGACATAATCAGACAATTCAAGACAGCCCGTGTGTGTGTAGCGTGTGCGAGTATCTTTAAGCAAAAACCGCAATAAACTCCGCTTGTACTGGACGTTTCAGGGTCAGCGTTACTTTCTCTACCTGGAACTCGAGGACACCCCCTTAAATCGGACGGTGGCGATCGCCCGACAAGCCCAAATAGAAGGCGACCTTGCTACTGGAAATTTCGATCCGACCCTTAAAAAGTACAAACCAACCGTTCAAAATCCGACGATCGTAGAAATTTGGGTAAAATTTACAAATTTTAAAGCTAAGCAGTGCGATCCTCAGACGATCGAGAAATATTCGGCGCTCTCGTCCCACCTGCAAAATTATTTCGGCGGCAGTCGGCTCCTCAGTGAAGCCACTGCGGCTAAGTTCTGCGAATTTCTCAGTTCCCGGATGGGGGCGGCAGGCGTTAGGGAAAGGCTCGGACTTCTCAAGGCTTGTTGGGATTGGCACGGTCTGCCGAATCCCTGGCTATCGGTGAAGCTGCCGAGGTCTAGGCGCGAGCCTCAAAAAGTGCCTTTTACATTAGAGGAAGTTCGATCGATTATCGAACTCGCCCGTGCGAAATTCCCCCATTACGCTGATTTCATTGAGTTTCGCTTTCGGACTGGGATGCGCTCGAGCGAGGCGATCGGCTTATTATGGAGAAATGTTAATTTCGAGACGTCTCAGATTCACATCTCGGAAGCCGTCGTTAAGGGCGATCGCAAAAGACCGAAAACGGGTCAGTGAACCATCCCGCTATCTTCCCAACTCATAACGTTATTAGAAGAACGTCAAAAAGTAGCAGATGGGCAGATTGTGTTCCCGTCGCCGCAGGGCTTCTATATTGATTCTGCCAACTTTGCTAGACGAGTATGGAAGCCGCTATTAGAGGATCTAGATCTGGATTACCGCCGCCCATATCTAACCCGACACACTTTCGTATCTCATGCGATCGATAAAGGTCTTAAACCTACAGAAGTTGCTGAACTGACGGGACATAGGGTAAGAACATTGTACGAAAATTATTTGGGTGCTGTTAGGCGATCGCAGTTACCGGATTTGTTCGATTAATAAAAAAAAGGCTGATCTAAGATCAGCCTTTTTGCTTCTTGAAAAGTTGCTGCACTTTTCGCTTTAAAACGGTATCTCCTCGGTTTCTAAATGCACAGGGTGTATTTCGATCGCAAACTTAGAGCGATCGGTATAAATTTGCAGTTCTTTCGGTTCAAGATAACCTTCTTTCAGAATCTCTCCGGTTTGCAAATCTTTAACTAAAAAACCTTTACCAGTAAAATCTGGAGTTTAGACTAACGACAAAGTAACCCAACCAGAAGTTGAGTCGAATTCTCGGAAAATTTTCGGGGTTCAAGCTGAACTTCTCCTCGATTTTTGC
>DVED01000195.1 GCA_015295945.1 Oscillatoriales cyanobacterium M59_W2019_021
TAGTAGGCGGGTTCTTGATAGCTGGGTGCGGGTTCGTAGTAGGCGGGTTCTTGATAGCTGGGTGCGGGTTCGTAGTAGGTCGGAGCCGGAGCCGGAGCAGGCGTCCGCACTGGGGGACCATCTCGCGCGATCAGCCAATCGGCAATTTTTCGCTGTGCTTCTCGGTAAAGCGGACGACCCACACCGAGTTGATTGGCTGTACTAATCGCATCGGTTAATTTGCCCTTTTCTGCGAGCGCCACTGCTTCATCGATAACCTTTTGGTCTTGGGTTTCCATCCAAGTTTTAATCGAAGCTTGTGCCTGTTCGTACAGTGCCCGATCGCTTTCGATCTTGCTAGCCTTTTCGATCGCCTCCTCGTATTTTTCTTTCTTCGCCAATTTTTGGGCTTCTTCGAGAATCGGACGATCTTCGAGAATTTGGATCTGATTGCGACTGTCAGCGACGATGGTTTGGGCTTCGTTGCGTAAAGGTTCTCCCAAGGCAATGGCGCTCGCTTGGGCGATCGCGGCTTCGTAGCCTTTTTTCGTCTTTAATGCCGCTAATTGACGGGCGCGAGCCAAATAGGGGCGATTGTCCAGTGCTTCGACTTCCTTGTTCCAGTGGGCAACGAGGGTTTGCGCGTAGATCCGACTGGGGCGATCTTTGCCAATAACTTTAGCTTGGTCGATCGCCACTTGTAGCGTCGGATGCAATCCCAACCGGGCGATCGAACTTGCCATTTGTAGCTGTACCAGATCTTGCAAATAGGTTTGCCACTCGGGCATTCGGGCTTGGGTGTCTTCGTAGAACAGCGAATCGGCATTCAGTTGGGCGCCGACTGCCAAAGCATTCACCAACGTCCAAATCCGCTCCGACAACTTGCTGTCATAATCCAACCCACTTTCCACCAAACGCTGGGCGCGGGTGAGTTGAATGAGCTGTCGGGCGCTGTCGCGCACCTCCACGTCCTCCGGAATGGCTTCTGCCAGGTCGATGGCCCCGTCGAGATCTCCCGTTTGCTTGAGCTCGGTGGCTTTTGCCAACAACACCTGACTCCACGCTTCCACTTTCGGCTTGGCTTCAGCTCTGGCAAAGGCTTTGGCATCGATGCGACTGGCCAGCCGCACCGCCTCGCGATAATCTTTTGGCGTTTCCCGTTTTGCCGCTTTTTCGGCGAGAGCGAGTTGTCGCCATCCTTGCTTCTCCGCCGCGATTCGCTCGATCGACTCGCTAAATCGTTCCACTCGCCAGTATTCGTCTGGTAGTTCGGTCAGCTTATCGGCGGAGAGCGCTGCTTGCGTCCATTCTTTCGCTTTCAGTGCGGTTTCGATCTCCTTCCAAATCGCCCGACCCTGCTGCCAACTTTGCTGCCAATCGGACAGGTGCGCCTGCACGTTCTCGTACTCGGGGTTGCTGGGGGGAACGTCTTCGAGCAGGGCGACTGCCGTTTCCAGATCGTCGGCTTCTACTTTTTTCCGCGCCTGCTTCACGAGGGCGCGAGACCACTGGGCGGCGAGGGATTGACTTTCCTTGTATAAAGGATGTCCTTCCGTCCAACTGCCCACCAGTTCGATCGCCTCGACCAGTTTCTCCGGATCTTCCGACTGGGCGGCGATTTGAGCGCAGGACAGGCGATCGCGATCGGACGACAAGTTAGAAATTTCTTCGCATTCGGGGGCTGGCGGCATGGCAATCAACCACAAAAATGCGCCAATGCCCATTCCGGCAAAAATTACGATCGCCACCAAAAACAGCAGCGACCAACTAAGAGGATTACTGCTCGGTTTGGGAACCCATCGCGCGTCTTCTTCTTTGGGTTGGGGTGTTTCCAGATCGGGAGCCAATTCGATCTGGGGGTCTTCGAGTTTGGCGGTTTCCAGATCTGAGGCAGATCTGATTTTCTCCACATCGGGCTGTTGCATAGTCACTTGGCGCGGATCTTCTGGGTAGGACGGACAGATATGGAGCGAACGCGGCTGACGCCATCGGTCGGGGCGTGTCTCAATGTTCGATCGACTGAGAATTTTGGGGATAAACGCCCCGACTTCCGCCGCATTTCGATCGAAAGCTTTTCCAGAATTGTAAAACTCTAATTTACTTTTGACTAGTTTTACCAATGGTTCGATCGAAATATAAAGTAATTTAACGTTATCGGTCACTAGTCATTTGTCATTGGTCATTGGGAGCAATCTTCTTCCCCTGCCTCCCCGGCTCCCCCTGCTCAAAAAAGCTACTGTAACTCCTGCCTTATGACTCCTGTACCATCCCTAGAACGCTTAATCGTGTTTACGCGGTATCCCCAACCGGGAACGACGAAAACCCGTTTGATTCCGGCTTTGGGAGCGGCAGGTGCTGCCGACTTGCAACGGCAGATGACCGAACGCACCATCGCTCGAATTCAGGGGTTGCAACTCGATCGTCCGATGACAATCGAAATTCGGTTTGCTGGGGGATCGATCGGTAAAATGCGGCATTGGTTGGGTGGGGGACTGACCTACCGTCCCCAAGGGAAGGGCGATTTGGGAATACGGATGCAGCGAGCCTTCGAGACGGCGTTGGCGGCAGGAGTGGAGCGAGTCGTCATCATTGGCAGCGATTGTCCGGGACTCGATCGCGCGATCTTCGATCGAGCCTTCGAGGCGTTGGCACAGAGCGATTTGGTGTTGGGTCCGGCGTCCGATGGGGGTTATTATCTGGTAGGGTTGCGCCGATCGATCCCGGCATTATTCGAGAACATCGATTGGGGAACCCAACGAGTTTGGCAACAGACGATCGATATTGCCAATGACCTCGGATTGTCGATCGCCCAACTTCCCGTTCTCGACGACATCGATCGACCCGAAGACTTACCCGCATGGGAAATTATCTGCCAGCAGGATGAAATTTCGCCCAAAATCTCTGCGATCGTTCCCGTCCTCAACGAAGCCGCCACCTTAGAACAAACCCTACAACCGTTGCCAACGGCTGCTAATGTCGAAATTATCGTCGTCGATGGAGGCAGCCGCGATCGCACCCGCGAGATTGCCGAAAACCTGGGAAGTATTGTACTATCCACCGAACCCGGTCGCGCCCGCCAAATGAACGCCGGAGCCGCTGTTGCCACGGGGGATATCCTTTTATTTCTCCACGGCGACACCCAGTTACCCGTAGGGTTCGAGAAAAGGGTGCGGCAGTGCTTACTTACACCAGGAACCGCTGCTGGAGCCTTTGAATTGACCATCGACGGGGAAGATCCCGGACTGCGGGCGATCGAAACTTGGGTCAGTTGGCGATCGCGCTTTTTGCAACTTCCCTACGGGGATCAAGCCTTATTTTTAAGAACATCGCAGTTTCGCAACTTGGGCGGATTTCCCCAACTCCCCATCATGGAAGACTTCCAACTCGTCCGCCAACTCCAACGCCACGGCAAAATCCGCATCCTCCCCGCAGCCGTCCTCACTTCGGGACGCCGATGGCAAAAACTCGGTGTTTGGAAAACCACCGCCATCAATCAACTCGTAATTCTAGGGTATTTTCTCGGCGTTCCTCCCCATCGACTGGCTCGATGGTATCGGCAAATTAGGTAATAAGTAATAAGTAATGTGAATTCAAGTGTGTTTATACCCGTCAAGGGCTTAAAGACCCTGGCTAATCGCTCAACTCGTCTGAAGACGACTAGAATGCAGTCCTCTTTAGAGGAGTTAGGCGATTAGCCCGGAAATTGATTTCCGGACGGGTCGGGGAACTCCGCGAAAAATAGTTGCCTTTTTCCCCTCCCGAACTCCTGCAACTCCCGAACTCCTCGTAAAGTAGACTACTGAAATAATCCAACCGTTGATTTCCCCTTATGAAGCGCAGAACGTTAATCAACTATGCCGCCGTTGGTGCTGCCAGTGCCACGGTAACGGCGTGTACCAACGTCTCGGGTCCGGCAGTGCAAGGCGGCGCCCTGCCCACGGTACGCTGGAACATGGCAACCAGTTGGCCCATTTCCCTCGATACCATTTTCGGCGGTGCCAAGACCATTTGCGATCGCCTCAAAGAAATGACCGGGGGACGATTTACCATCACCCCCTTCCCCGCCGGAGAGTTAGTCCCCCCCCTGCAAGTCTTCGATGCCGTCCAAGGGGGCAACGTCGAAGTCGGACACACCGCCAGTTACTACTACGTCGGCAAAAATCCTGCCTTGGGGTTTGCTACTTCCATGCCCTTTGGTTTCACCGCCCAACAGCAAAATGCATGGCTGTACCAAGGGGGTGGTTTGGACGCCATCCAAAAAATTTACGCCGACTTCGGCGTCATCAACTTTCCTGCCGGAAATACCGGAACCCAAATGGGCGGCTGGTTCAAGCGAGAAATCAAAACCGTTGCCGACCTCAAAGGCTTAAAAATGCGGATTCCCGGCATCGGCGGCGAAGTGATGAACCGATTGGGGGTGAACGTGCAGGTGTTACCGGGAGGGGAAATTTATCTAGCACTAGAACGAGGGGCGATCGATGCGGCAGAATGGATTGGACCCTACGATGACGAAAAACTCGGCTTGCACAAAGCCACCCAATTTTACTACTACCCCGGTTGGTGGGAACCCGGTCCTACCCTCGATGTCCTCGTCAACCGCGCCCAGTGGGAGCGCCTGCCCAAAGAATACCAAGAAGCCTTCAAAACTGCCACCTACGAAGCCAACGCCACCATGCTGGCGCAATACGAAGCTCGCAACGGCGAAGCCCTCAAGCGTCTCGTCGCTGGCGGCACGAAGTTAACCGCCTACAGCAAAGAAATTTTACAAACCGCCCAAAAAACCGCCTTCGAGTTATACGAAGAAAAAGCCGCTCAAAATCCTTCCTTCAAAGCCATCTACGAACCCTGGAAAGCCTTCCGCGAGCAAATCTACCAATGGGACAAACTCAACGAACTCAGCTTCAACAATTTCGCAACATCTTAGAAGGCAGAAGGACAGAACGCAGTGACCCGTGACCATTCATTTGCCACTAACCACTAGCAAACCCCACATGACAAATGACGAATGACCAATAACCATTAAGGATGCTACATTGGAAATCGTTACCCCTTGCCGTACGGATTCCCGAATTGCCGAGAATCTCGACGTAACTAGCCGTTTTGGTCGAAGCAAAGACGCCCATGTCCGTTCTTGTCATCGTTGAATCCCCTACCAAAGCCCGCACCATCCGCAAGTACCTGCCTGCCGACCATCAGGTCGAAGCCTCGATGGGTCACGTGCGCGACCTGCCACAGTCTGCCAGCGAAATTCCCGCTGCGGTGAAGAAAGAGAAATGGGCGCAGTTGGGGGTGAATGTCGAAGCTGACTTTGAACCGCTGTACGTCATCCCCAAAGACAAGCAAAAGGTGGTCAAAGCCCTTAAAGACGCGCTGAAACAGGCTGACGAATTGGTGCTGGCAACGGATGAAGACCGCGAAGGAGAGAGCATTAGCTGGCACTTGCTGCAAGTCCTGAAGCCCAAAGTGCCGACGAAGCGGATGGTGTTTCACGAAATTACCGAAGAAGCCATCCGAGACGCCCTCACCAACTGCCGGGATCTCGACGAACAACTGGTTCACGCCCAGGAAACCCGGCGGATTTTGGATCGGTTGGTGGGCTACACGCTGTCGCCCCTGCTGTGGAAAAAGGTCGCGCCCAAACTGTCGGCGGGTCGGGTGCAGTCGGTTGCCGTGCGCTTGTTGGTGATGCGGGAACGGGAACGCCGCGCCTTTCGCCAGGGGAGTTACTGGGATTTGAAGGCGGCACTGACGCAGGCTAAAACGCCGTTTGACGCGAAGTTGGTTGCCGTTGCCGGGACGAAGGTGGCGACGGGGGCGGATTTTGACGAAGCGACGGGGAAAATTGCCGCCGGACGCAATGTTGTTTTATTGGATGAGGAAGCCGCAGTTGCCCTGAAAGACCGACTGACGGGCAAACCGTGGACGGTAACCAAGTTGGACGAGCGGGCTTCAACGCGCAAACCCGCACCGCCGTTTACGACTTCGACGCTGCAACAGGAAGCCAACCGCAAGCTGCGACTGTCGGCGCGAGATACGATGCGCATCGCCCAAAGTCTCTACGAAAATGGCTACATTACTTATATGCGGACGGATTCGGTGCATTTGTCCGAGCAAGCGATTCAGGCGGCGCGAAGTTGCGTGGAGCAGAAGTATGGCAAAGCTTACCTGTCTCCGGAACCGCGCCAGTATGCCACCAAAAGTAAGGGGGCGCAGGAAGCCCACGAAGCCATCCGTCCGGCGGGAAGCCATTTCCGTACGCCCCAGGAAACGGGGTTGAAGGATCGGGAGTTGGCGGTTTACGATTTGATTTGGAAGCGGACGGTGGCGTGCCAGATGGCGGAGGCGCGGCAAACTTTCGTTACCGTGGATTTGCAGGTGGAGGATGCGGCGTTTCGATCGAGCGGTAAGCGCATCGATTTCCCCGGTTTCTTCCGGGCATACGTGGAAGGTTCCGACGATCCCGATGCGGCACTCGAAGATCGCGAGGTGATTTTACCCCCACTGAAAGTGGGCGATCGCCCGGATTGTACGGAAATCGAACCCATCGGACACGAAACCCAACCCCCGGCGCGGTTTACGGAAGCTTCTTTGGTGAAAACCTTGGAAAGCGAAGGCATCGGACGTCCCAGCACTTACGCGAGTATTATCGGCACGATTATCGATCGCGGGTACGCTCAAACCAACGGCAATGCCCTGATTCCCACGTTTACTGCCTTTGCTGTCAGCGCGCTCCTCGAAAAGCACTTCCCCGATTTGGTAGACCTCAAATTTACCGCCAAAATGGAGGACACCCTCGATCGCATCTCCACGGGGGACGTGCAGTGGTTGCCCTATTTGCGCGATTTTTACCTCGGCGATACGGGGTTGGAAACCCAAGTTAAGGAGCGGGAAAGCCAGATCGACCCTAGCGAAGCCAAAGCGGTGGAGTTGGAAAACCTGACGGCAAAAGTCCGCATCGGCAAATACGGGCCCTATCTGGAAGTGGAGAATAACGGAGAAACCCTGACGGCATCGATCCCCCACAACCTGACCCCGGCAGACCTCGATCCGGAACAGGTGGAAGTCCTCCTCAAGCAGAAAACCGAGGGACCCGATAAACTGGGTTTGCATCCGGAAACCGGGGAACCGATTTACCTGCTCATCGGCAGTTACGGTCCCTACGTGCAACTGGGAGACGCCACCGAGGAAAATCCCAAACCCAAACGCGCCTCCTTACCCAAAGGTAAGAGTTTGGAGGATGTGACGCTGGAAATGGCAGTGGGATTGTTGGCACTGCCGCGATTGTTGGGGGTGCATCCGGAAACCGGGAACAAAATCCAAGCTAGTTTGGGTCGCTTCGGTCCTTATGTCGTCCATAAAAAGGGCGGTGAAGAGGGGAAAGACGATTATCGATCGCTCAAAGCTGGGGATGACGTGCTGACGGTGACGTTAGAACGGGCGCTGGAACTGTTTGCCGAGCCGAAGAAAGGGGGCAGGCGGCGAGCGAGTACGAAAACTCCCTTGCGAGAACTGGGGGCGCACCCCGAAGACGGCAAACCCGTGAATCTTTACGAAGGTCCTTACGGTGTGTACGTGAAGCACCAAAAGACCAATGCGGGTCTTCCCGAAGGCGAGTCGGTGGAAACATTGACCTTAGAAAAAGCGCTGGAGTTGCTGGCAGCGAAAGCGCCGAAATCGAAGGCAAAATCGAGTAAGTCGAAGTCTACCAAATCAACCAAGTCTACAAAGTCTAAAAAGTCAACTAAATCTACTACGAATCCGAACAAATCTTCGGATTCGTAGTAGGTCGATCGACATGGATGGGCATCGCACTTGGGAGCGCTATGTTTCTTAGGGGAAATAATTTGAAGAATTTAATCGCTAGGGGAAAGCCGGAACGGCATCGAGGTCGATTTTGTCAGAAAAGACAAACCGAAACTGGGGCGTTGCCATCGACGGCGGTTGCAGATTCCCCACCTCAGCCGCAACCCACGACCCGTGCGGGGACGGCAACGCCAAAGGAATATGCCCGCTTGCAAAAACTGCTCGCCGAGTGCCAATACGAAGAAGCCGATCGAGAAACTTGGCGATTGATGCTGCGAGTTGCCGGAGTTCACCAGCGCGGATATTTCGAGATCCGCGATTTTGAGGAGTTTCCCGCCACCGTCCTGGGAACGATCGATCGACTGTGGCTAGAGGCTAGCGAAGGTCGTTTCGGGTTGAGCGTCCAACGACAAATTTATCGAGAAGAAGATTGCCAGTACGATGGATTGGGCGCTCGCCTCGGCTGGATCGTTGCCGGAAAATGGCTGAAAGCGAGCAATCCCCGCGATCATCGAGAACTGCCCGCAGGAAACCTCCCCTCCGCCGCGTAGCGAGCGCAACTGGCATCCTTTGGTTTTTTCGGTTTGGGAATGTGTTTGGAGGTTTTTTTCGGTCGCGAAGACTGGTAAGCTCGCAACATCGACACTTGCCCGAACCTCAGTCCCGCAGACCTGCGGTTTCACCAGCCGCCAACGCGAATCGTCAATTCTCCGGATTGACTCGCCCAAATCGAGTAAATGTAAAAATGAGATTTCAATTGGGAGGACTCTTATTTATCAAAAACGCAACCGTTCGGGATTTTAGGCACGGGGTATTAGAATA
>DVED01000138.1 GCA_015295945.1 Oscillatoriales cyanobacterium M59_W2019_021
GTCTTCTACGTCTCCGCCGCGAAAGAGATAGGGATGCGCCCATACGGGAATGGCGCCGCAGTCTCGCAGCAAGGCAATCCCTTCGACAATGCTAAATTTTTCGTACTGGACGTAGGCGGGTTGGCTGTCGCCGAGGACGCAATCGAACGCTTCTCGAACGGAGGTAAAATACCCCGCATCTACCAATGCCTTAGCAATGTGAGGACGACCCGGCGCAACGCCTTCCCCTAAGTTAGGCAAAGTAATGGGATAGCCGAGCTCTGCCAGTTTGGCTGCGATTTTCTGGGCTCGCCGTCGGCGACCTTCAACTCGTTGGCGTAAAGGCGGGATGAGTTGGGCGGCATTGGGGTAAAATCCGAGAATGTGCAGCGATTTGCCGCGATGAACGGTACTGAGTTCGATACCGGGGACGATTTCCAGGTCGTAGGGACGGGCGGCAGCGATCGCTTCTTCCCAGCCGCCAACGGTATCGTGGTCGGTAATTGCCAGGGCTTTCACCCCTGCGCGCACTGCTGCTTTTACCAGTTGTGTCGGGGTGAGCGTGCCGTCGGAATAGGTGGTGTGACAGTGCAGTTCGAGCATGGTGCGGATTTCGATTAACGGCGTCGCTCCTAAGCGATCGATCTGCAATTTAAGTGCATTGGCGATCGGGAATGGGGGATGCTGACAACGCACATTCTAACAAATGACACCCATGGATGCGATATTCGTGCCGAGCGATACCCTCGGGCGGGATCGATCGGCTAAAATAGCTCAAATAAAAGGCTCCCCTTGAGGAGAGCCGCTTGTGGTATAAAGTTCATCTACTTCTTTTAGGTTATCCCGCCTGACTTGCCGATCGCCTCCGTATTTTCCGTAGTTTTTGGGGTGAAGAGGGGGAAACGGTCTCTCACTTGGGCATTCAGCTTGGGCTTTGGAGGACGGGAGCGGCAGGGGATTCCATGACCCATTACCATTTTATTGGGTTACTTCTCCCCAAACTCCGGCGCTCGAATAAACTCTGCGCTCTTTAATTCCCGCTATCCGGATGATCGTGTGGACGCTGGGAATTATTTTTCTGCTGGATAATTTAGGATTTAATCTTTCCACGGTCGTTACCGGGTTGGGAATCGGGGGTGTTGCCGTGGCGCTGGCATCGCAAGGAGTCCTGGAAGATTTATTCAGCTATTTTGCTATTTTGTTCGATCGACCTTTTGAAATCGGACATTCCATTGGCATTGGCGATTTAGTCGGAACCGTCAAGCACATCGGTACCAAAACCACGCGACTGCAAAGCATCGGCGGCGGAGAACTGGCGATTTCTAATATTGCAGACATCACAAATTCGAGCGAGATGTCTATATCTTGCGAGAGATTGTTGTCCGACAAAAGCAGCCACAAAACGCACCGTTGAATCTATCGAAAGAAAGATGTATCTCTTGTTACTTTCTCGGTATAAATGAAACAGACTAAAACAAACCCCAAGAGGTACTATGACGGTGAAAACCAACCGACTTCCGTACAATATCAAACTGATTGTACGGCGCTTTCAAACTTTTCTATTCTGTGCGATCGCCATTTCTGCAACTTGGGTGGGAATCGCACTAGCAGCAACACCTTCAGCAATAGCATCTTCGT
Organism: Oscillatoriales cyanobacterium M59_W2019_021; assembly: GCA_015295945.1. Taxonomy (GTDB): domain Bacteria; phylum Cyanobacteriota; class Cyanobacteriia; order Cyanobacteriales; family Geitlerinemataceae; genus DVED01. The sequence continues at coordinate 1,618 of DVED01000138.1, forward strand.
TAGAATTACACTCTCAATTCCTCGCCACCGACGTCATCCAAGATCTCGATAGTAAAGCGAAATCCGATCTTGATACTGTTGCCGGAGCTGGCACGAGCGATAAGCTCGAAGGTCAAGTCGATCAAGCCCTAGGCAAAGCCCAGCGAGATTTGGGAAAAGTTAGCGGACAAGTTGAAGGTGCTGCTCGACAAGCTAAGGGAAAAGCCAAAGAAGATATCGGTACGACGCGACAAGCGATCGAAAACGCTGCGGATAATGCAGAAGACGCTTCCGATAGCGCGTTCGATTCGATTAAAAACTTCTTCAGTCGCTAATATATAAACCTCGTTGTAACGAGCGAATTTGATTAGCCCATTTTTTCGAGTTCAGTCGAACTCAACATCAACCATCTCTGATTTTTTGGAGGAACTGTATATGCGTTTTTCTTTACAAAACATCCGACCCATCCGCACGATCGTTGCTTTCTTTGCGTGTGCTTTCTTACTTCTCTCAAATGCTTATCCGGCAATGGCAATCGGCGGCTCGAATAGCAATCCTCGCGACGGCGAAGCCAACTTGACCGCGATCGAGCGCAACTCTGAAAAAGTCTTAGAAGACGGTCCTAAATCTCCTCAAGAATACAATCGGCAATCTCCGGGTAAAGGCGGTCTCAACGAAGTTCAAGGTACGGCTGACAAGGACAAAATGAAAACGCCGGAAAACTCTCGCGGAACGACCTTTGAAGAGCAAGTTAAAGAAGCATTTGAAAAAGCTGCCAACTAAAGCTCGGGTCGATCGAGATTTGCCTCGAGTCTAACTCGAACTAGATCGATCGTTATAATTGGGTCGAGAACTCCGATCGAGTCTGACCCAATTTCTCATTGAATCAAGTTTAATAAAACATTAGTTGATTGGCGATCGTGAATTCTTCATAACTTCCTTCTATTGCAAAATCCCTGCTTTGCTACTATACAAATCCCCGCGATCGTATTCAAATCGTTCGCATTACCAATATCTCCAGTTGGTATTTCGAGCGAGTGGTGTTTTCCGGTCAGAGATTGATGTTTGAAGCACCGAGCGAAGCGCAACTCGAAATTTATTCGAGTGCGGTTGTAACTGCCATCCCTTGCGATCGCATTCGATGCTTTCCGCATAAACTCGACTCAAACTAATGAATTTTTTTATCTCGACTTCGATCTTATTTTTTGCCCTATTACTCTTATTCTTGTTCGGTTTATATCTAGCAGGAGCGTTTCGCGCTCGCATTCAATATCGATTTCAAAATATACCCAATGTAGAGGATGATGCCTTTTTCGTCGTTCTTGCCAGTCTCTCGAATTCACTCGTCGATCGAGGCAATATTACGGGCTTTTGGGCTGGGGCATCCGACATTTATAACGCGCGTTGGGATGCCATTCGATCGGCACGAGAAACCCTCCATTTTGAAACTTATGAAATGACGCCTGGTCGTCGTGCGGGCGAGTTTGCTGAATTGCTTGCCAATCGAGTCAAAGCGGGTGTAGATGTCAAGTTAACGATCGATAACTACGGAGCAAAAGAAGTTCCGAAATCGTATTGGAAATGGTTAAAAAATGCGGGAGTTGAAGTTCGATTTTATCAAACCTTTCCCTGGAGATCCCCACTCGATAACCTCGCGCGAACCCATCGCAAACTCCTCTTAATCGACGGACGAACAGCGCTAATCGGCGGTGCGGGAATTTCCGATAAATGGGATGGCAATCCCGTGCCTTGGTTGGATTTTGAAGTGCGATTCACTGGACCGGCGATCGCCATTTTAGAAGGGATGTTCTGGCAAAATTGGAGCTATGCGGGCGGCATTGTCGATGTCCGCGAGCCGATTTTTCGATCGCACCACAAGTCGGGTGACTTTACCTTCCTTGTGACTCCAGGAAAACCACTTTATCGCCATTCGCCCATCGAAGCGCTCGTGAAAACTTTCATCCAAGCAGCACGAAAGCGCGTTTGGATCGCCAGTCCGTATTTACTGCCCAATTCTGATTTGCGGCACGCACTTTGCGCGGCACAAAAACGCGGTGTCGAAGTGCGTTTGCTGACCATGAGTCGGCAGCAAAGCGACAAAACCTATGTCTCTTATACCGGACGAGAATTATACGGCGAGTTGCTGGCAGGGGGCGTGGAAATTTACGAATACCAACCCAGTATGATGCACGCAAAAGTCTTGCTGATTGATGATCGTTGGGTCAGTTTCGGGAGTGGCAATATCGATCCGCGCAGTCTATTTCTCAATGATGAATTGAATATTTCCACCGAACAACCCGAATTTGCAGTGCAAGTTCGGGATTTTTTACAAGGTGCTTTTCAGAATAGCCATCGGATAACGATGATCGATTGGCGGCGTCGTTCGTTTCGAGATCGGGCCATCGGCAAAATCGGTCTGATTTTCCAACGCCAACTTTAAGAATATCCCAGAGTCTTAGGCTGATACTATTTTTTTTAAACGGGTGAGAGACTGGGATCTCGCCCTCATCCCCCAACCCCTTCTCCCAAAGCTGGGAGAAGGGGAGCCAAGCTCGAAGATATCTAATGTTTGTCTCGTGCCAATTGCGGCGTATATCCCAATAATCCCGTCATCAATCGCAACGCTACGAGTTTTACGGGAGCGATATGTCGCAGCGTCCACAATCCCAACCGTCGCGCAGCAACTAGGGGCAACCAATGATTCGAGAAAGTGCGATCGAGAAAATCGGTAAATCCCAGGATCGCCCAATTTTCCCAGCGGCGAATCCGTTCGTAGCGCTTCAGTACCCGCAAATCGCCCAAATCTTCTCCTTGCTGGTGCGCCGCTTGCAATACCTGCGCCAGCATTGCCGCATCGCGAATGCCCATATTCAAACCCTGTCCGCCCACGGGGTGGCAGCAGTGAGCGGCATCGCCCAACAGTGCTAATCTGGGGAGGACGTAGCGATCGCTCTGCATCAGTTGCACCTGAAATACGAACCGGGGACTGATAACTTCCAGGTTGCCCATCTGCGAACCGTAGCGACGGCTCAGTTCGGCAAGAAACGCTTCGTCGTCCAACTCGGCTAAGGCTTTGGCTTCGTCGTGGGGTGCCGTCCACACGATGTTACACCGATCGCCCGTTAGCGGCAAAATGGCAAACGGACCGCTGGGCCAAAAGCGTTCGTAGGCGATGTTCTCGTGCGATCGCTCCGGTTTGACTTTCACTGTAATGCAGGATTGCCAGTATTTCCAGCCTCGAGTGCGAATTCCCGCCGCTTCCCGCAGGCGCGATTTGGTGCCGTCTGCCGCCACGACTAACCGACTGCGCAGGGTTTGGGGTTTGCCGTCGCGTTCCAGAGAAATCGTCACCCCATCCGCTTGGTACTCCACCCCTACCACTTCCACCGGAGACAGACACGTCACGTTCTCGGCATCCTGGAGGAAAGCTTGCAAAGTGGTGAGGAGGGGAGTGTGTTCGGCAACGTAACCGAGACGATCCAATCCTAACTCTGCCTGTTGAAATCGCACTTCTGCTTCCCCGGAATCGGTGAGGGAAATTTGGCGGAAGGGGGTAATTTTGGAGAAAATTTCGTCCCAGACGCCAATCCCGTCCCAAATGCGCCCGGAAAGTAAGGTAATGGCGTAGACTTGCTGGCGGGCGGCAGCTTGAGTAGGGGAGAGGGCATCGATGAGGATGACGCTCAGTCCCGAGTTTTTCAAGGCGCAGGCGAGGGTAGTTCCGGCGACGCCGCCGCCGACGATGGCGATGTCGCAGTCCAGTTGAGAGGGGTTTGGCGCTGGCTGTGCGGTCGATTTCTCCAGTTGCTCGGTGGGCATGGATGTTGCTATCGGTTATGGAACGATCGGTCCGTATTGTGACCTGTTTACATATTGTTACGCAAGTTTTGCTGTAGGAAAAGGGTCGAGCGGGGATGGGGGTAATGTGTGGGGGCGATCGATCGTTGGATGTAGGGGCTCTCGCATTGCAGCGACAAATGTTTGGGTTAACGAGAAATCTGAAATCGCAATGCTTCACCTGATCGATTTGTTGCGTGGCGATGGGTATGCGGGGATTTTTCGTGGGGTTTGGGCGAAGTTTGGGCGAAGCATTCGGGTTTTTATCGTCGGGGAATTTTGGATATTTCTTGCCCAAATGCTTCTCCCCTACAATTGAAGATTGTGACTCACTACAGCATTTCCCGCGCTTGTCGCGACCAGTGGGACACTTGTACGCCTCGGTTGATGACGCTGCCGTTGCCATAGGTTGCCGAACCGGAGTGCAATCCCACGATATTAAAAGTTCCATCGTCAAATAAACCGAAGATTGCCGAACCCGATGCGCCGGGGTTGGTGTCGCAGTCGTGGATGATTTGCTCGTCATCAGAAACGCCGACAATGCTGCATCCGTTATGGACACCGGGTGAGGAACCGGGGTTGTTACGGGGGAAGTCGCCAGAGTATCCCGCAAGTTTGAGTTTGTTAGCTGCGTTTTGGCGCATATTGTCATCGGCAAAGTCGAGAAAACGCCAACCCATGTGACCGTATCGATCGCCCAAAGGTTTGTCGATTTTTAATAGCGCCCAATCTTCTTCGGGATGATTATCTAAATCGTTGGTTCCGTATTCGTAGCCGATGACATTGGCTTTATGAATCGATCGCCCGTTGAGAAAACTAGGGCGAAATTGCAGGGTATTTTGAGTGGGTTGTTTGGTATTTTTGTCGATCAAACAATGGGCGTTGGTTAATACGATATCCGACCCGATTAACGTTCCCGTACACCAGCTTACAGGATTTCCTCGACTGTCGAGTTTTTCCAATCGTCCGATCGCCGACCAAGGA
>DVED01000023.1 GCA_015295945.1 Oscillatoriales cyanobacterium M59_W2019_021
GCTGCCACCGAGGAGAACGTCGTTGTCGAGTCCCCCGTCTAAACGATCGCTTCCGGCATTTCCTTGCAGGATATCTTTCCCCGCACCCCCTAAGAGGCGATCGCTGCCCGCTTGTCCGATGAGGCGATCGTTGTCGTTCTGCCCGAAGAGGGTGTCGTCTCCCTCCCCACCTTTTAAGGAATCGTTTCCATTTCCACCCAAGAGGCGATCGTTGTCCGTTTCGCCTTCGAGGACATCGTTTCCATCCCCACCATTGAGGGTATCGTTTCCCTCGCCTCCGTTCAAGGTGTCGTTATCGATGCCGCCGTTAGCGGTGTCATTTCCCAGATCTCCGGCAATGAGATCGTCCCCCATTTGACCGAAGAGGGTATCGTCGTCCTCCCCACCGTTCAGGGCATCGTTTCCCGCACCCCCTAAGAGGCGATCGCCCCCGGCTTCTCCTTCCAGGGTATCGCTGCCGATCGACCCATTGAGGGTATCGTTATCGGCTCCTCCCCACAGTTCGTCGTTTCCCCCGCCGCCGTGAAGGCTATCGTTACCGAAACCGCCATGCAAATCGTCATCCCCCGCTTGACCGAAAAGGCGATCGTTGCCTTCCCCGCCGCGAACGGTATCCCGTCCGGCTAAGGCTTCGATGCGATCGTCGGCGGAAGTCCCCACCAGGTTATCATCGCCAACAGTAGCGGCGGGTACGGTGGCGATCGCCAAATTAGCATCGGTAATATCGAAGAAGATATTCCCCACTGCTTCGACTTTAATGCGTGCGTCTGTCACCTCGAGATTGGGAAAGACGATCTCCTCAGACCCATCGTTAGGGGTTTCTGCTGCTAACACGATGGGATAGGTCAAACCGCCATCGGTTGATAGCAGAATATTGACGTTCGCCGTATCGATCGATCCGCTATCGGTTCCGGCAACATCCCAGGTTAGGGTTTCGATGGTGTTTCCCGGGTACGTCTCGACCGTATTGTGACTGGTAACTTGAAACGGCGTTCCGGTGTTGACGACGATAATTTGCAGATCGTCGGAGTTGACGCCACCGCCGCCACTGTGGTTATCCCGGACCGTCACGCGGAAGTTCAACGCCCGAGCGGTCGTCGGCAATTTTTCCCCGATCGTTGTCGTGTTATTCAACAAATCGGGCAATCGAGGAAAGATGCGGGTGGGATCGGGGGTGGGGGAAAACGATCGAAATAGTGGACTCGAACCGTTATCCGGTGCTCCAACGGGTTGCGACGGACCGAGGTCGTATTCTTCCCAAGTATAAGTAAGAGTATCCCCATCGGCATCGAATCCCGTTGCCGTGAGTTGAAACGGCGTTGCGGCGGGAATGACGTAGTCTAACCCGGCACTGACAGTGGGGACGGTATTTCCCGTGGGGGTAATCGTCGCGGCGGCATTGGCAACTCCGGTGGTGACGAATTCCCGAATTTCCTCAAAGCTCGCAGCGTGGAAATAGGGATCGCTGTTGAGTTGCAAGTTATCGCTGCCGCAAACCCCGGCATACGCCATAATTGTCGAACCGCTTCCCGGTTCGTAACCGTTACCGAAGGTGCCGCCGTTACAGCCGTTGAAAGTATGGCGGGCGTTAAATTGATGTCCGATTTCGTGGGCGACGTAATCGACGTAAAACGGATCGCCGACGGGATTCGACAACCCAGTTTCGCCTCGGGCTTTTCGTCCGGTGACACCGACAACGCCTAGGGAGGCTAAACCCCCGCCTGCGGTGCTGAAAACGTGTCCGATGTCGTAGTTGGCATTGCCGAGAATGGCATCGAGATTGGTTTGATTTTGCGCTAACAAAGCCGAGGCGTTGTTGTTGGTGTAGGGATCGGTCGCGGGATTGGTGTAAACCAGGGCGTCGTTATTGGCAACCAGTTGCAGGCGGATGGCTAACTCGTTTTCGTAGATTCCGGTGACGCGGTTGATGGCCGTGACGATCGCCGCTTGTCCCAGTTCCACCGTGCCGCCGTGAAATTGGGTATACTCTCCGGTGGCGGCAACGGCGAGGTCGTAGGTTCGCAGTTCGCCCCCTGCCGATCGCGCGAAGTTGAGACTGTCGGCAGCAATTGACGATAAATCCCCATCCCGCAAAGCTTCCGTGGTTTCCAGGCGGGCAGCCTCGTCGTGGATATCTTCCTCTTCATAGAAGATAAAATCGGGGCGGTTGAGGTAGTCCTGTTTGAAGTAGCTGACGTACAGGCTGTCGTCGAGGTGGAAGTAGGGATCGATGTAGTAGGTTCCCGATGGCGACAGGACTTGGGCGTGGAATCCGGCGGGGGTGAGGTCGAAACGTAGGCTGGCAGCGGGATCGTCGATGCCCCGACCGCTATAGGTTTTGATGTTGGGGAATTTCGCCGCCAGTTCCGGCGCCATAATGGGGGATTCTTCCACCTGGAATCGGGCGAAGGTGCCGTCGGGCATGGGCAAGGCGATTTCTAGAGGAATCGACGGCATCAACCCCGGTTCGGAGGGTCGCCCTAACTCCTGCGGAGCCCCTTCTAGCGCGACTTGCAGCGCGTCGGGATTGAGGGTTAGCGCCTGAAATTGACTGGGTTGGATGGCAGGCTGGGAGAGGAAGCGGGCGGCGGGAAGGTTGTCGAGGAGTTGCCAAAATCCAACGGATTGTCCGCCAAGAGTCGATCGATCGGTTTCGATCGATAAATGATTGTCTAGCATTGTTTTGTCTCGCGCAAAAAGCGGTCAAGGGATATTTAGATGAATAACCCAATTTGAAACGAAAACGTTGCTCGTACCCCAAATTGCTGAAATTTCAGCTTTCTAATATTAAGGATACCGGATTTGCGATCGATGCGTTTAAATTTTTAATTAAATTTCGATCGAGTTCGCCGGCAATCTGAATCACAAAAAGCAACTGAAATTCCACCGCATCCCCCTCACAGATCGAGGATCTGATCTCGGTATGTTCTTCAATCTTCAACATCCATCAGCGCTAGGAAACTGTCTCCCAAACCCAAGGATTTGAGGGGCGGCGAGACTACATGCGTGCCTCACTATTTCTTGAAGCTATCATCCCCATCACTGGGGACATCAAAAAACAGCGCGACTTTTTGTGAGGAATCGATCTCGCAGGTTTGCCAAGAAAGGGCAAGGTTGTTTGGACAAGATGGGAGGGGGTTTGGGGGATCTGCCCAATATTTCAAGACTCGTTCGTCGAGTTCCTTGCCCTGAAGCCAAAGATTTTCGTGTCGTTTAGTCACGTTCTGTACCCCGAACTCTTACCTTTTATCGAAATTGTAAGAGTCCCGATCGATTTTAGACTTCCCCCAATTTGCCCTACAGATCTTCACCCCTCAAGAGTAAGTCTCGATCGTCCGCTGGGATGAGTCTTTACAAGTTGCAATATTTCGATCGATTGTCGTTCTCGATCAAACTCTCCCGAAAGTGAGATAATTAAAGCATACTGAATTCAACTTTTTCATCATGAACGATCAAAAAAACGATCAACCTAAAAATGTCATTGATGTCGATCCCGTAACGCTGTTATTCTTGACGATCGCAGTGTTGTTGATTCCGCTGTTAGTGGCGGGATTTTGGAACTAAATCTAGACTTTAAGGGCGAGCGTCGAAAACCTTCGCGCGGATCGATGCAGCTTGAGTCTTGTGGAAATGGCTTCAAAGACAAAAATGGGGAAAATTGCAATTGATGCCAGTCATTTTGATGCGGCTGCATTTGACGGACTGAATCGCTATACTCGGGAGGTGCTGACCGGATTACTGGCAACCTCAGAATCGTTTCTCGTGTATACGTCGGCAACGGAACTTGAAAAAACCGATCGACACTCAATTTCCTACCTTCAAGATCGAAGAATTTCTCGCAATACATTTCGTGGTAATTTATCGCGTTTGTGGTGGCATCAAACGGCTTTACCCCGATTGCTCGATCGCGAAAAAGCCTCGCTGTTGTACTCTCCCGTTCCCGAAGGGATGCTGTTTCCCGTTTGTCCGCAAGCCATCACGATTCACGATCTCCTGCCGATTTTATTTCCCGACACGTACCCGAGACTGAAATATTACTTTCAATATATTTTACCCCGTTTAGTTCAAAACTCTACGGCAATTCTGACCGTTTCCGAACAAACCAAACAAGATATCGAGCGGTATTTCCCCGTGGGCGATCGACCGATTCACGTTGTTTATCAATCCTATCCATCGGACGTCTTCTATCCCATCGATCTCGCTAGACAAAATGATGTGAAAAGACACTACAATCTTGATCGCTTTATTTTGGGCGTTGGCGAAACTCGACCGTATAAAAATATGCGCCGTCTGATTGAAGCTTTCGCTCGGATCGAAGCAGAAGATCTAGAATTGGCGATCGTCGGAAAAATTAACAAAATGGACGACACCATTACTCAACTCCCTCAACAGTTAAAAATTAGCGATCGGGTTAAATTTTTAGGATTCGTTCCTGACTCTGACTTAGCGGCTTTATATAGTGCGGCAACAGCTTTTGTGTTTCCCTCGTTGTACGAAGGTTTCGGGATTCCGCCGCTCGAAGCAATGGCGTGCGGCTGTCCGGCGATCGTTTCTCGAGTGGCGTCGCTGCCGGAAGTGTGCGGTTGCGCGGCGTATTACGTCAATCCTTTCCATGTTGAGAGTATTGCGGAGGGGATAGCAAAAGTGGCGAGGAACGATCGCATGCGCAATTATTTAAAAAGACAAGGATTGGAACAAGCGGAAAAATTTAAAGCGCAGGATTTGGGAGAACGAATTTTGAACATTTTGCAAGATATGAGACTGAAAAACAAATGAAGTTTTCTTCTATAGACATGAATCTGCCGACGGGCTATTTGGTAAATTTAAGCAGGTTGAGTTTGAGGGAGTAGAGGCAGTTCGATCTGTTGGCGAATTCGTCGGGGGGGGGTGACCTCCCACCTTGGAAATGGCGTATTTGCGTTCATTTCAACGATCGCCAGTTCTAGAAACTGTCATCAATTGGTCATACATTCCGTACTAGGCAAGGATTCTAGCGTTCAAGTGCGTTGTCGAGCCATCGCCCATAAATCCTTGCCTAGAAGAAATTCTAGATTTAATAGGTGACACGCCCTAGGGTCAAACCTGGATATCGCCTGAATTTCCTCGAACTGAGTGAGAGGGGTTAAACCCCTTGTTAATTTACCAACAGCCCTATAATTTGGGTTCCTCGAGCGGACTTCATCCAATTGAGAAACGCTATACTATAATAGAGTTCTCTAAAATGGGTTCTTTTTCTTTTTTAAACGTAGCTCGGTTCGAGAGTTTTAGTGACTTAACAGAGAGCAAAAACTCTCCCAAAAGCAGCTTCGTTTTCTGTGGAATGGGCGATCGTCCATCGAATTTTTCATTCAGTGACTCTGAAACAATGCAAACGACCGAAAACCTTTCCTCTCCCTTAAAACCCGCTAAAGAAAGCCACTTTTTAACTCAAAATCCCCATCTGTCCGAATTACCTCCCACCCAAGGATTCGACGCCAAACATCCCCCCAAACAAGAACTGATCGACACCTGCGTTCACTGCGGTTTTTGCTTGTCCACCTGTCCCAGCTATCGCGTTCTCGGGACGGAAATGGACTCTCCCCGAGGGCGAATTTATTTGATGGATGCCATTAATAAAAGCGAAGCGGAGTTAAAACCCGCCACATCTCAACATTTCGATACCTGTTTGGGATGCTTGGCTTGCGTCACCACTTGTCCTTCGGGCGTCCAGTACGATAAACTGATTTCGGCAACCCGCCCGCAAGTAGAACGAAATGTCCCGAGAACCCTGGGCGATCGCCTGATTCGCACCCTGATTTTCAATCTATTTCCCTATCCCAATCGCCTGCGTCCGTTCCTGGTTCCTCTCTTTTTCTACCAACAACTTGGCTTGCAAAAATTCGCGCGATCGACGGGCTTATTACCAAAAATATTCCCGCGTTTGGCGGCGATGGATTCCATTTTACCGGAAATCGTCCTCGATTCGTTTCAAGACGGATTCCCGGATGTGATTCCCGCCAAAGGTGAAAAACGATACCGGGTTGGTATGATTTTAGGATGCGTTCAGCGCCTGTTTTTTCACCCTGTTAACGAAGCCACGGTGCGGGTTTTAACCGCCAATGGTTGCGAAGTCGTTATCCCAAAAAATCAAGGCTGTTGCGGGGCACTTCCGGCGCACCAAGGACAAGAAAAACAAGCCCAAGCGATCGCCCGACAGACGATCGAGAGCTTCGCCAACCTCGATTTAGATGCGGTGATTATCAATGCTGCCGGATGCGGACATACCCTCAAAGAATACGGTCATATTCTTCAAGACGATCCCCATTATAAAACCAAAGCGGAAGCCTTTTCTCAAACCGTTAAAGATGTTAACGAATTCTTAGTCGAAGTGGGATTAACTGCCGAACTTCATCCCATTTCAGAGGGTGAATTGGCGATCGTCTATCAAGATGCCTGCCATCTCATTCACGGGCAAAAAATTAGCGCTCAACCCCGCCAATTGTTGCAGCAAATTCCGGGGATAACATTGCGCGAACCCGTCGATGCGGCATTGTGTTGCGGTAGTGCGGGGGTTTATAATATGTTGCAACCGGAAGTTGCCGACGAATTGGGACAGCAAAAAGTCGAAAATTTAGTCAATACCGGAGCGCAGCTAATCACCTCCGCTAATCCGGGTTGTTCCTTACAAATTAAAAAACATTTAGATCTCAAAGGTGAAGATATTTCCCTCAAACATCCGATCGAACTCTTAGATTTATCGATTCAAGGTCGGAAAATTTGAGATGTTTCGATCGGTCGATCGCCCGTTTTTCGTGTATTCTAATTCGGGCGATCGCTGCGGTTATTTCCCAATAACACGCTTGATTAAATCGACTTTGCCTTTATAAGGTGCGTAACGCCAGTCGAGATCCAGCCACATTCCTTTTTTGAGGACACTTTTATAGTGGGAAAAGGTATCGAAACTCGCTTTACCGTGATAGCTGCCGATGCCACTATCGCCGACACCGCCGAAAGGCAATTCGGTGACGCCAACGTGCATAACGGTATCGTTAAGACAAACGCCACCGGAAGAAGTGCGATCGAGAACTTGTTGCTGAGTTTGTTTGTCTTGAGAAAAGAGATATAATGCCAGGGGTTTGGGACGTTCGTTAATCCGATCGATCGCTTCGTTTAAATCGGTATACTCTAAAACGGGTAAAATCGGACCGAAAATTTCATCTTCCATCACCGGAGCATCCCAACTGACTTCATCGAGAACGGTAGGAGCAATATAGCGTTCTTCGGGTTTAGTTTGTCCGCCGACGATAACTTTGCCATCGCCGATAAATTCGGCAACGCGATCGAAGTGTCTCTGACTGATGAGGCGTGCGTAGTCGGGACTTTGCGAGGGATCGTCTCCATAAAATTCGCCGACGTATTTTTTGATATTGTTCAGTAAATCAGATTTAATGCGTCGATCGACCAATAAGTAATCTGGTGCGATACAAGTTTGTCCGGCATTGATAAACTTACCCCAAGTAATTCGCTTTGCCGCTCGATCGATATCGACCGTGGTATCGACAATACAGGGACTTTTTCCGCCCAATTCCAACGTGACGGGCGTTAAGTTTTTTGCCGCCGCTTCCATCACAATTTTCCCGATTTTCGTTCCGCCAGTAAAGAAGATGCGATCGAACTTTTCGGCGAGTAATTGTTGAGAAGTTTCGACGCCACCTTCTACGGATTTAATATAAGCCGGATCGAAGGTATTTTCTACGAGTTCTGTGACGACGCGGGCGGTATTTGCCGCCAGTTCCGACGGTTTAAGAATCGCGCAATTTCCAGCGGCGATCGCCCCAACCAAGGGACTAATCATCAACTGAAACGGATAGTTCCACGGTCCGATAATCAGCACCACACCCAAGGGTTCGGGATAAATTTTTGCCGATGCCGGAAATTGATCGATCGGGGTAGGAACTTTCTTCGGTTTTACCCAAGATTTAATATGTTTGAGCGCGTAATTAATTTCCGAAATCGAAGCAATTTCAAAATACGCCTCAAACTCCGGTCGGTTCAAATCAGCATTCACCGCTGCGACGATCGCCTCTTGCCGATCAAGAATCGCTTGCTTCAACCGTTGGAGTTGCTCGATCCGAAACCCTAAGTCTTTCGTTTGACCCGTCGCAAAAAACTGACGCTGCTTCTGAAGTAAATCTTTCATGATTGGTCATTTGGGGTTTGGGGTTTGTTAGTTGTTCGTGGTTAGTTGTTAGTTGTTCCTTGCCCATTACCACTTATTACTTATTACTTAGCTTCAACCGCTTGGCGCAAATTGCCGCCATATTTTTCTAGCAATTCTTTACCTTCTGTGGCATTGAGACCCGTCCAGTGCATTAAGAGTGCCAATTTCACTTGCCGATCGCTCTTTTCCAACAGAAACCCCGCCTCTTGGCGACTCAATCCCGTCAAATCGCCGATAATTCTTAACGCGCGATCGTGCAATTTGCGGTTAGTTACAGCCACATCCACCATGCGATTGCCGTACACTTTCCCCAACATCACCATCGTACTGGTCGATAAAATATTCAGCGCCAATTTCGTCACCGTTCCCGCCTTCAGTCGCGTCGATCCTGCCAGCACTTCCGGACCGACAATGAGGCGAATATCCACATCCGCATCCACCGGAACTTGTTCGGCGGGAACGCAAGCGATAAAAATCGTCGTTGCACCGCGTTGTTTCGCCGCTTGCAGGGCACCGAGAACGAACGGCGTCGTACCGCCTGCGGTAATTCCCACCACCGCATCCACCTCGTGAATTTGGCGTTGGGCAACTGCCTCCGCACCATCTTGGGCGCGATCTTCCAAATCCTCGGAACTGCGGATCAACGCCGCCGCACCCCCAGCAATAATCCCCTGCACCAACTCCGGCGGCGTGCAGAAGGTAGGGGGACACTCCGCCGCATCCAGAACCCCCAAACGACCGCTGGTTCCCGCGCCGACGTAGAACAGCCTTCCCCCGCGCCGCAGGGATTCCGCTATCCGCTCGATCGCCTCTGCCAGGGGTTCTCGCGCTGCGGCGATCGCTTGTAAAACTCGGGCATCCTCTCGATTGAACAAATCGACCAATTCCAACGCGCTGAGTCGATCCAAGTTTTGCGTATTGGGATTGCTTTGTTCGGTCAGCAAATGCCCGCGATTTTCCAATTCCTTCACAATAAGCCTTCTAGTCTGCGACGAATATCATCTAATTCTGAATTTGACAGTTCGGACTCGGACTCTGCCTCCCCTGCCTCCGGCGGTTCTTCTAGAGTCCAATCCGTATCGGTGAGATTAGCCTCCGGTGGCGCGAGAAATACCCGTTCTTCCGGCGATTGCGGCACGAATCCGACGGGAATCAGTTTGGACTCGTAGCCACTTCCTCGGCAAAATGCCTCGATTTCCTCCGAGTCGATTTCCTCCACGGTCGGAACGTGGAAATCCTGCGCCTCCAGCAACATGGCGTAGCGCGTCGCATCGTCTTCCGACTCGAACATCATGATGATATGACGCTCTTTGCCGTCTGGCGTCGCCAGCCGAATTGTGTGAATGCCCTCATTTTCCGTTCGAGCATTAAACAGGAGAACGAATACTCGCATAGCTTCCATTCGATGACCGTTCTTTTCTATCTTAGAGGGGAAGGGGATCGTTTGGATGGGGAATGGGGAGTCGTTCTATCAACCGTGGCGGTTGGCTTCTTCTTGCAGCCAGGAATCGACGGGTTGTCCGTCCAAGCGGTGCAGTTCCACTTCGATGTGAAAAACTTCCTGAGAACCGGGAGGAGCGGGATGTTGGTGGAAAACGATCTCGTACGCATCGGGATCTTCGTTGCGCTCCCGCAGCCAATCGCGGACTTTTTGCTGGGCAAAAAAGGATTGACCTTCGGCAAACATCCGGGTTAACTGCATTTGGAGAGTATAAGGATTGTAGCGGGGCATAATGACGATCGAAGGGAGGTGATCGTCATTATATAACTGTCAGCCGTTCGCTGTCAGACATCCGCGCGTTTGATAAGCTTTTTCGAGTCTGGTGGCGTGTTGGCGGACATCGCTCCGGGCTACCGCTATCCCTCCCATTGGCAGATGAATAGAACGACAGCGCGTCCAATACAGCTACAATTAGCGGAGATTGAGAGGGCTGTCCGAACGACATCGAACCACAATTGATGGTGTTGAAGGGTGGAAAAGTTGCGCTAGAATCGAGGAAATCACCCAACCCGTTCGGGCTTTTGACATTTGGGATACGGCTGACTGCGGGGAAGTTGACGAGAAACCTCACAACGGATTGACCCCTCGATCTCTCGATTTCGATCTTTCCCCCTCGCGATTGATTTAAGGCTTCTTGAGTCTGGATTTATCCTTCTATTTGGTTGAAAATCAGCGTCGTGGATTCTTTAGTTTCTAGTATTATCGTCTCTCGAGAATTAGAATATATCATTCTTGATCGAACTTTACATATTTTAGAATCGTCGAGCAATAGCGCTCGCTTTTCTGAATTTCCGGAAGCAGTTACAATCGGTCGAGATGTTCGAGTCGGGTTTCCCGAGTTATGCGGAACGGAAGACATTATCGAGTCGATCGCTCGAGGCGATTGCCAAAATTTTAAGCTACAAAGTCTGGCTAAACATAACCCTAAAACTGCTGAAATTTGCTACGTCGATCTCTATATCGGTTATGTTCCGGCGGAAACGGTATCCGAACGACGGATTATTTTATTGCTAGAAGATACGACCGAACAAAGCTCTATCCAGCAAAAACTATTTCAAAAAGTGAACGAATCGAGCTTGCTCGAGACGGCTTGGTCGGAATCTCAAGCTTATCTCAACAAAATTATTAACTCCATGGCAGATGCCTTAATCGTGACCGACGGAGAAGGCATTATTAAAAAAATAAATCCAGCAGCTCGATCGATGTTTGGATACGGAGAACGCGACCCCATTGATCGACCGATTTCTATGTTGAGTCCCGAGTTTGATCGACTGCCAAAGTCGAGTCAAACATCAAACTCATCTGTCGATTTATTTCGAGATATTGAAATTAGTTGTACCACCCAAGCTGGAAAAAATATCATTGTTTCTTTTTCCTGTTCTCAGCTAAAAACTGAGTTTTCTGATGTTCCCGATCTCGTGTATCTGGGGAAAGATATTACCAAGCGCGTTCGCTCCCAAGCTCGGCTTCTCAAATCTTTAGAAAAGGAAAAAAAATTGAATGAGTTTAAGTCGAATTTTGTTTCGGCTATTTCCTCCGAAATCCGAACGCCTTTAAATACGCTTTTGCTCGCATCGGAACTCTTAAAAGATATCCATCGAGAAGAGCGGGATGAAATTGTGAAGTCCATCGAAGTTAACGTGCGACGCCTGGCACAAATTGTCGAAGATGTTTTGACGATCGCTCAAACTGAGATGGCTACCGATTCTCCGGGTGCGGATTGCGTTGACGTTACTCGCTGTTGCCGAGAAATCGTTAATCAAATCCAACTGGGATTAGGAGATAGCCAGCGATTGAAGTTTGTGGAGACCGACCCGATCGAAGTGTCGATCGACCTCAAGATCGTCGAGTATATTCTAACTAATTTAATCGGAAATGTCATCAAGTATTCATTAAGTAATATTGAGATTTCTGTGAAGCGAGATCGTTTTGATCGGGAACTTTTCCTTGAGGTGTTCGACCCCGATTATTACCTGCCTCGCGAAGAACGAGAAAATCTGTTGAGTGCGAACAATACTTCAAATTTATCGGGAATGGGTCTGGAATTGGCGCTCGTCCAAAAGTATGTCGAAATTCACGGGGGAAGAATCGAATTGGAAAGTCAAGTCGGAACGGGAACGGTCTTTCGGGTCGTTCTGCCCGTTTCGAGTTATACGATTGGGGATCGCTAGATCTATAATAGAAGTTAAGTTTTCCAGCGAAGTTTGTAAAAGTGCTAATATAGAAGTCAACAGAAGGCAGAGGGCAGAGGGCAGAAGGGAGGTTTTTGTCAGAAGCTCGAACTCGTCGCCAAAACTCTTCTTCCTCAAGTAAGATTCTTTTACCGTTTTTTTTGGGTCATTAAAACTGTCGCTTCACAGCCAATGGTGTGGAAACAAACGACATCGAAGATCGCCTATTTCAAGCTTGGCAATTCTCCCGAGAACCGGGCTGTCGCTATCAATGTACATTCCTTTGAAATCGCGAGTTTCGCTTCCGAGTATTAACGATGAGATCGTCGAGATCGATGCCATTCAAGAGCCGATCTTGATTTGCGATTGCCATGGAGAAATCCAAGCCCTCAACCAAGAGGCGATCGCCTTCTTTGAATATTCTCGCGAAGAAGCCATCGGACAATCGATCGATCGATTGCTCGAGAATCCACAGCTCGTGCGGACCAAAGATGACGGCTGCCCGTGGTACGATCGGCTGTCCGCGCGAGATATCCCCTGCCAAACCAAAAGCGGCAAGATCGTTTTAGTTTGGTTTTCCTGTTCGGCGATCGTGCGATCCACCGATGCGCTCCCGGTCATTCTCTGCATCGGTCGCGATATGACCGAACGCCAGCAAGTCGAACTGCAACTGCGACAGCAGGGAGAACGAGAACGGTTGCTGCGGCGGATTACGTGGCACGTGCGCCAATCTTTAAACTTACAGGAGATTCTCACCAATACCGTCGCCGACGTGCGCGAGTTTCTCAATTGCGATCGGGTGTCGATCGCGCGTTTGGACTCGAAAAAACGCCTGCGGGTCAGCGCGGAATCGTTAGCAACTGGCTATGGGTCTCCTCTGGGCGATCGGATCGATTTCGAGTCCCTGACGGATGTCCTCTCAACCTGCTGTCAGGAGGGCAAAATCGTCGCCATGGAAGACATCGCGTTGTCGGAGTTATCTCTCGAGGATCTCGCGCGTTTGTCGCCATTGCCAGTCAAAGCTCAATTGGTGATTCCCATTTCCATCGGCTCTCCGACCCCAGATGGCAAAGTCCACCCCCCTCCCCGGTTAGAGAGAACCCGCGTGTGGGGATTGCTGATCGCGCACCACTGCCAAAATCCCCGAACCTGGCAGGAATGGGAGATCGATTTGCTCGAGCAACTCACCGTCCAAGTAGCGATCGCCATTCAACAGGCCGAACTGCACGAACAATTGCAAGCTGCCAATCGAGAACTGAAACAACTGGCGATTTCCGATGGCTTGACGCAAATTGCCAATCGCCGCCACTTCAACCAGTCCCTCCAGAAAGAGTGGAAGCGACTGACCCGAGAACAGTTGCCCCTCTCGATTATTCTCTGCGATATCGATTATTTCAAACTCTACAACGATACCTACGGTCATCTTGCCGGGGATACTTGCTTGCAGCAAGTCGCGCGGGTTTTGCGTCGCGCCACCCAGCGTCCGGCGGATTTGGCGGCGCGGTACGGCGGCGAGGAATTCGTCGTCATGTTGCCGAATACGGATCTGGCAGGGGCGATTCGCGTGACCGAGTCGGTTCGCAGCCAAATTCGCCGTTTGGCGATCGCCCACGTCAACTCCCCGGTCAAGCCTCGAGTTACCCTCAGTTTTGGGGTGGTCAGCGCCATTCCCCATGGGGACGTATCGCCAGAATCCCTGATTCGCGCGGCAGACCTGGCGCTGTACCGCGCGAAAGCTTTGGGACGCGATCGCTACTGTGCCAACGAAGGCACGGCTCCCGATCCGGGTCTCGATCGAGGTCAGATTTCGTGCGATCGGGCATCGATTTCCGAGAGTTAGAGCAAAAGGCTGAGAGCCGAAGGCAGAAGGAAAAAGATTGAGTCCCTTTGCCTTCCCTGACCGACGACAAATCTCTAATCCCGCGCGATGCCTTCTTGGCGTGCGGCGTGTTGGACGGCGGCGGAGACGGCAGTCACCACCCGTTCGTCGAATACCGAGGGGATGATGTGTTCGCGATCGAGCTTGGAAGGGTTGATTAACGAGGCGATCGCGCTGGCAGCTTCGAGATACATCGTGGTGGTGAAATGGTCGGCACGACAGTCGAGAACTCCGCGAAACATTCCTGGAAACGCCAACACGTTGTTAATTTGATTGGCATAATCGCTGCGTCCGGTTGCCATCACCGCCACGATGCCATCCACCAACTCCGGCTGAATTTCGGGAATGGGATTCGCCATCGCCATGACGATCGGATCGGATGCCATGGATTTCACCATATCCGGCGTCAAAACTCCGGGAGCGCTCACCCCGATAAACACATCCGCACCTTTGACGGCATCGGCTAATCCCCCCGATTCGCTGCTGGCAAACTCTTGTTTTTCGAGGGTCAGATCGGGACGTGCGGTGCTGAGAATCCCTTTAGAGTCGCACATCAGCAGTTGTTCGGCACCGGCTTTGCGGAGCAAGCGAGCGATCGCCACCCCTGCCGCACCCGCACCGTTGATGGCGATGCGGATATCGGATAGTGGCTTGCGAACCAGCTTCAGTGCGTTAATCAGTGCCGCTAAAGTGACGATCGCCGTGCCGTGTTGATCGTCGTGAAACACGGGAATATCGATTTCTTCGCGCAACCGCCGTTCTACCTCAAAACACCGAGGTGCGGCGATATCTTCTAAATTGACCCCGCCAAATACCGGAGCAATGCGCTTCACCGTCTCCACAATTTCATCGACATTTTGGGTTGCCAAACAGATGGGAAAGGCATCGATTCCGGCAAATTTCTTAAACAGCATGGCTTTGCCTTCCATCACTGGCAGTGCCGCTTCCGGTCCGAGGTTTCCCAATCCCAAGACAGCACTGCCATCGGTGACGATCGCCACGGTGTTACTTTTAATGGTCAGCGTGTGGACGAGTTCCGGTTTTTCGGCGATCGCGCTGCTGATGCGTCCCACCCCCGGCGTGTATGCCATCGCCAAATCCGACTGGTGATGGAGGGGAAACTTGCTGGTTACCTCGATTTTGCCGCCGCGATGCAGGTTGAAGGTGCGATCGTAAACTTCAACCACCTTAATTTCTTCGAGATCCTTCACCGCTTGCACGATTTTCTCGGCGTGTTCCGTACTCGCTGCATCCACGGTGATATCGCGGGTGACGATCGATCTCGTGCGATCAATTAAGTCGATTTGACCTAAATTTCCCCCAACTGCGGCGATCGCTTGGGTGACGCTTGCCAGCATCCCGGCGCGATTGGGTAATTGGAAGCGGATGGTTAAGCTGAAACTGGGATTGGGGGTCAGATTTGCCATGAGGGGAAATATCGGGAACAGTTGATGGGTGGAGATAGATAGGGAGAAGCCTTTGGACTGTAGATCTTAGATTTTGCCTGGGAGCGATCGCCCAAATGCGTAGCCTCTACACCTAACCCCAATCACTATACACCAGTTGTTTTTCCGCTTAACCCCCCACGTCAAGAACTCTTGATGGCAAAATGTGCAGATACCCAGCCAGTAGACCATTTGAGTATAGCAAGTTTCAAGTCTAGAACTGTTACAGATCGGTCTATTATCCGAATTGACCAGATTTTATATGCTTCCTATAGAGATAGTCTAATTTTAAATCAACTCTCTAATTTAATTGCAAATACAATCGCTCATAAAATCAGACAGACCTTAGGGTTAGATCGTTCTAATCTGGAAACAGATGTGATGCACGATGGACTAGATTACACAATCCATAGCTTAATGCATCCCTCATTTCCTGCTGAGCAAATTAACACTATGAATATTGCAATTCCTAATTATAGGAAAGCTAATTATTAAAGATCGATTTTTTTCATAAAATACCAGGTAACTCCTAATCTATATCTTGATAAGACTTGAAGCGTTCGGCATGAGGATCGGCATCAAGTCCGTCAAAGATGCAGGTAACTTTCAAAATTGGATCGTCTGTTTTTATCATATCCACTATCGGAACTAGGGCAGTAAGAAGTTATCGCTATGTCAGGATGCCACCGCAGGGAAAATAGAAGAAGTGCATCCGCATCGAGGGGCGAGAAGTATATGAGCTCGTTGGTTATCGATGCTGCTGAAAACCCTATGAAATTCCTGAAATCGATCGTCAAGCAAAGCGGGCGAGGCATTTGGGCGGCAACTCCCCGGCAAAGTCTTAGATCTATAGTCCCAATGCTAAGCCCCTACAATCTTTTAATCCCCTACTCGTGGATGGCAATCCTCGTTCCGTTCTCAGGGTTTTCCCTAGTTCTGGGCAACGCGGCGATCGCAGTGTCCCCCATGCCGTGGTCGTTGCCGCCCCTGACTGACGAACAACTCGAAGCCGTTCGCAACTGCGATCTCGAAACAGTCGCAATCGATCGCTATCCCGAGACTTTAACCGCCGACGAGTTACTCCAAGCCTATACACCCACCACAGATTGCGATTGGGCGGTTCTCGCACGTGCCTACGCCCAAAGATGGGATGGAGTATCCCTACCCGAAAGCGCCCAAAATGCCTTTGGACAAACGATCGCTCTCAATCCCGGCTTTATTTATGCTCCTTCCTTGTTTGCCAGTTATTTCGGTAAAATTCCCGTAGTCGAAGCCCCCCCCTTTACCCAACAGGAAATCGTCGCCGTCAAAATCGAATATCGCTGGTATGGCTTGGGGAATGGCGTGAGTTATCAGGTGGAAATCGATCGAGCCAATACCCAACCGATTGTTTCCGGAACCGTCAATTCGGGACTGATGTTTGGAGATCCAACTTGGGAAACTCCGACCACCGAACAACTCCATAAAAGCGATCGAACCCTTTCCGGAACCATCGACCCCGAAATCGTTCAAGCACTCAGGTTTGCCCTCACCGATTTAGTGCCGATCGATTCTCAATTTACTCTCAATTTTTGTACGGACAACTATCCCGATTGGTTGGTTTCCATCGCCTTTGCCGATGGGACGACGCTTTCCATGGTCACAAAAGACTCGAATTTCCTCTATGCCGGAGGTCCCTGGCAAACCACGATCGACGGACAAAACTACGTCCAATTTTCTCCTGAATTTATCCAAGCTTTAGCTAATGTCGTCAACACCCTAGAATTACCCTGGGGAGAACCCGCAGGGATGGCGTGTGGGGGTTGGCGAAACATTCTCGATGTGGCATTTCCCGATCGATAAGCTGTGGTGCATCGAACCTTTGAGGGGAAAAGTCAACGCCAAAATCGATTCGGTAGAGAGCGACGCAGGTTGTATATTGGGAGATAAATTGTACTCCGTCGTTCTTCGTCTTCGATTATGCTGTATCCCGTTATGTGGCAGGGCGATCGCGTTTCCCTGATCGACCAAAACCGACTTCCGGCAATGTACGCGCGGGTGGAAATTCGCCGCAGCGAGGATATGGCAGTTGCTATCAAAACCATGATCGTCCGGGGTGCACCCGCCATTGGCGTTGCCGCCGCTTACGGAATGTATTTGGGCGCTCGCGAAATTCAGACCAACAAGCGGGAAGATTTTCTAGCGCAGTTAGCCAAGGTGGGAGACTTACTCAAAGCCACCCGTCCCACTGCGGTTAACTTATTTTGGGCCATCGATCGCATGCTGAAAACGGCGCGTCAGACGGTGGGATCGGTGGAAGCCATCAAAACGGTAATGTTAGAAACTGCCCAGAACATTCAGGAAGAAGACTTACAAACCTGTCAGGCGATCGGCGATCGAGGATTGGAAGCACTGCCCAATACCCCCAACAAATTGCGCCTGCTGACCCATTGTAACGCCGGAGCGCTAGCCACCGCCGGATACGGAACCGCATTAGGCATCGTGCGATCGGCATGGCGCGATCGCCGTCTGGAACGCCTCTACGCCGACGAAACCCGCCCCCGCTTGCAAGGGGCGAAGCTAACTTCTTGGGAATGCGCCCAAGATGGAATTCCAGTTACCCTCATTACCGATAGCATGGCGGCACACTGCATGCAGCGCGGACTGATCGATGCTGTCGTTGTCGGCGCCGATCGCATTGCCGCCAACGGCGATACGGCTAATAAAATCGGTACGTACAGCTTGGCGATCGTCGCGCGGGCGCATAGCATCCCCTTTTTCGTCGCTGCACCCCTCTCCACCGTCGATTTCGGACTGCCCGACGGCACGGGTATTCCCATCGAAGAGCGCGACCCTTCTGAAATTTACCAAATCGGCGAAACGCGCATCGCCCCCACCGATATCGAATTTTACAATCCCTCCTTCGATGTCACCCCCGCCGCCCTGATTACGGCGATCGTCACTGAATACGGCTCCGTTGCCCCCGCTGACCTCAAAACCCAACTCCAAGGCAAGCCGTCGGGTTAGTTAGAAATTAAGTAATAAGTAAAAAGTAATAAGTTAAGGCAGAGGGCAGAAGGAGGAAGAAAGCAGGGGGAGCTTTTTTGAGCAGGGGAAGCAGGGGAAGCCGGGGAAGCAGCAGGGGAAGCAGGGGAAGCAGGGGAAGCAAAGCGACTAACCACTAACCACTAACAAACCCCAAACTCCAAACCCCAAATGACCAATGACTAATGACCCATGACTAATACCATCGATTTGCGTTCCGAACTCATCGCTGCGGCAAGCCACTTTTACCGTCAAGGTTGGATGGTGGGGACGGCGGGTAATTTATCGGCGCGGTTGGAGGATGGCAGTTTTTGGATTACGGCTAGCGGGCGATCGAAAGGTCGGTTGACGCCTGCCGATTTCGTGCGGGTCGATTCCCGAGGTGAAGCGATCGATCGCGGTGCTGAGGATGCCAAACCTTCGGCGGAAACCTCCATCCACCAGGCATTATACGCCCTGCTTCCCGATATCCGCGCTTGCTATCACGTCCACTCCGTCGAAGCCAACCTGGTTTCCAATTGGGCAAAGGGCGATACTTTGCCCTTACCCCCCTTGGAGATGCTCAAGGGATTGGGAATCTGGGACGAAAACCCCCAATGCGCCATGCCCGTATTTGCCAATTACGCCGACGTGCCTCGGATTGCGGCGGAAATCGAGTCGCGCTTTAAAACCGAAGTTCCCCAGGTTCCGGCATTGCTGATTCGCAACCACGGGGTGACGGTGTGGGCGAATTCGACCGATGGCGCGTTCTGTGCGATCGAATTGGTCGAGTATATTTTCCGATATCTGGTTGCCGAGCGAAGTTGCCAGGGATAATTTGAGATATTACTAACGATTCGGAAGCTAAATTCATGAGTAAAATTCGCGTTGTCCTCATCGAAGATCACGATCTGACCCGCATTGGCTTGCGGGCAGCCCTCAAGCAGGTGGAAAATATTGAAATCGTTGGAGATGCGGCTACGGGTCGTCAGG
The DNA here is from genome assembly GCA_015295945.1 of Oscillatoriales cyanobacterium M59_W2019_021. Lineage (GTDB taxonomy): Bacteria > Cyanobacteriota > Cyanobacteriia > Cyanobacteriales > Geitlerinemataceae > DVED01. Next base: position 19,193 of record DVED01000023.1, read on the forward strand.
GGTTGCAAGTGCTGCAACAGACGAAACCGGATGTCGCTTTGGTAGATATTGGCTTGCCGGATATGGACGGCATCGAGTTAACTCGTCAGCTTGAAGAATGGCAGGGCGATACTCCTGTGGAGTCGCTACGCGAGCGCAAAGACGCCCAAACTCGGATACTGATGCTGACGATGCACAGCGACGAAAATGCCGTGTTGGCAGCGTTTGCGGCGGGGGCGGATTCCTACTGTCTCAAGGATGTCAGTTTGGAAAACTTGGTACAAGCCATCGAACTCACCCATCAAGGGGATGCGTGGATCGATCCGGCGATCGCCCGTATCGTCCTCAAACAGGCACGAACGCAGGAAACTGCTGCCGCCCAACCCGAAGCCCCCTCGACCGAGAAGAAGACGGAAATCGGCGCTCTCGAACCCGAATATCAAAAAGTCCTGGAAGCCTATCCCCTCACCGAACGGGAATTAGAAGTGTTGGAACTGATCGTCAGCGGTGCCAGCAACGCGGCGATCGCCGAAAAACTGCACATTACCGTCGGCACGGTGAAAACCCACGTCCGCAACATTCTCAGCAAGCTCTGCGCCGACGATCGCACCCAAGCAGCCGTTCGCGCCTTGCGATCGGGATTAGTCGGTTAAATCCCACTCTACCCGCCCGAAACCCTTCTGAATTTCATCATCTCGAAGGGTTTAATAAAAAATTAAGACTTTCCTAAGAAATTGGCGGCGTTTTTTTGCGATTCGGCTTCACAAAACGATACAGTGTAAGGGTCTACCTCATTTACACTGCCCCCGAGCAGAACGGATCGCCCCCATGATGCCTAATCCTTCCCCTTCCCAAAACTCGTTCGCCCACGCGGACAAACCGCAAGAAGCCTGTGGCGTGTTCGGAGTGTACGCACCCGGAGAAGAGGTTGCCAAACTCGCGTATTTCGGTCTGTATGCTCTCCAGCATCGAGGTCAGGAATCGGCAGGAATCGTGACTTTTGAAAGCGGAAAGACCCACGTCCATAAAGATATGGGGCTGGTGTCCCAGGTCTTTAACGAGTCGATTTTGGAGAAATTGCTAGGTGAATGGGCGATCGGTCACACCCGCTATTCCACGACGGGTTCCAGCCACGTCCGCAACGCCCAACCCGTTTTAATGGAAACGCGCTTGGGAACCCTTTCTCTAGCACACAATGGCAATTTAGTCAATGTAGCCCAACTGCGCGAAGAGTTGCACCGCCGCCATTGCGACTTTAACACCACTAGCGATTCCGAAGCGATCGCCGTAGCCATCGCCACCGAAGTCGAAGCCGGGAAAAATTGGGTCGAAGCCACCCTCAGTGCCTTACCGCTGTGCCAAGGGGCGTACAGCCTCACCATCGGCACGCCCGACGGCATCATTGGCGTCCGCGATCCCAACGGGGTGCGCCCTTTAGTTCTCGGCTGCATGGACGACAACCCTCACCACTACGTCCTCGCCTCGGAAACTTGCGGTTTGGATATCATCGGAGCCGAATACCTGCGGGATGTGGAACCAGGGGAACTCGTCTGGATTACCGAAGCGGGACTGGAATCCTTCCGGTTAACGCCAACTCCCCAACCCAAACTCTGCATCTTTGAGATGATCTATTTTGCCCGCCCCGACAGCAATATGAACGACGAGAGTTTGTATAGCTATCGGTTGCGGATTGGGGAGACTCTCGCTGCCGAATCGCCCATCGATGCCGATATGGTGCTCGGCGTTCCCGACTCGGGCATTCCAGCGGCGATCGGATTTTCGCGGGCATCGGGCATTCCCTACGCCGAAGGGTTGATCAAAAATCGCTACGTGGGGCGCACCTTTATCCAACCCACCCAACACATGAGGGAGTCGGGCATTCGCATGAAGTTAAATCCCCTCAAAGATGTCTTACAGGGCAAGCGTATCATCATTGTCGATGATTCGATCGTCCGGGGAACCACCAGCCGCAAGTTGGTCAAAGCCTTGCGGGATGCTGGGGCGAAGGAAGTGCATATGCGGATCTCTTCCCCCCCCGTCACCCATCCCTGCTTCTACGGCATCGACACCGACAACCAAGATCAACTGATCGCCGCCACCAAATCCGTTGCGGAGATTACCGAACAAATCGGCGTGGATTCTCTGGCATATCTAAGTTGGAAGGGAATGCTCGCCGCCACGGGCGTCAATCCTGATAACTTCTGCTCTGCCTGCTTTACCGGAGACTATCCCATCCCCGTTCCCGAACCTTTGAAGCGATCGAAACTGATGCTCGAAGAACCTGCCATGGTCTAATGATGTTAGGTGTTTGCGATCGGTGACCAAGAAGAATACAGGAGTTCAGGAGTTCAGGAGGGGTTGCCAATCCCCTTCTGTAGGCGAGAAGAGCGCGATCGAGCGCTTAGAGGATTCTGTAGGCTTCGCACTGGCGAAGCACTTACTCCGGCAACTTCACCGATTCTGAACTCCTTTCAACCGTGACGGCGATCGATCGGGGAATTCCTCGATCGATATCCAACCAAACTGGTTGCCGATCCTGATTCGAGTCGCAATTTCCATGTTTTTAGAAGCTTGTGTTTTGGCAACAACGTTGTGTGGTTTTTTCGGGATCGTCCTGAAAAAAAATCTGGTCATGAAAATCGTAGCGATGGATGTTATGAGTACGGGGGTCATCGCCTATTACGTTCTCATCGCATCCCGAGATGGGTTATTTACTCCCATTCTCGACGGCGATCAAACGGTGGCGTACGCCGATCCCGTTCCCCAAGCCGTCATCTTAACGGCGATCGTTATCGGCTTTTCCATTCAAGCCTTAATGCTGGTGGCAGTGATGAAACTCTCGCGAGATAATCCTACTTTAGAAAGCCACGAGATCGAGAAAAATAATACGCCATGAACGATCTCTCGATTGCCTGGGTTACTGCCCCATTTTTTCTGGGGTTCCTCATTTTTCTCGTTCCCAAACTCGATCGAGTTCTGGCTTTGTTGGGGGCGCTGGTTTCTTGTTCCTATGCGGTGTGGGTCTTTCTCCAACCGTCGCCCATCGACCTACAACTCCTCGATCGGTTTGGCGTTACCTTAACGATCGATGCGTTGAGTGGCTATTTTATCCTCACCAATGCGTTGGTCACGGCTGCCGTGATTTTTTACTGTTGGCAAACCGATAAAACGGCATTTTTTTACGCCCAAACTATTATCATTCACGGCAGTATTAATGCCGCCTTTGCTAGTACGGACTTTATCAGTTTGTACGTCGCTTTAGAGGTGAGTGGGATTGCAGCATTCTTATTAATTGCCTACCCCCGCAGCGATCGATCGATTTGGGTGGGATTGCGCTATCTCTGCGTCAGTAACGTTGCCATGCTCTTTTACCTCGTGGGGGCGGTACTGGTCTATCAAGCCACTCATTCCTTTAATTTTGCCGGATTGGACGCCGCGCCGCCGGAAGCCATCGCCCTGATTTTTATGGGACTGTTAGTCAAAGGAGGCATTTTTGTCTCGGGATTGTGGCTGCCTCTGACCCACTCCGAATCCGAAGCCCCCGTATCGGCGTTACTATCGGGGGTGGTGGTCAAAGCGGGGGTTTATCCCCTCGTGCGCTGCGCCTTGATGGTGGAGGAGGTCAATCCCATCGTGCGGCTATTCGGCGTGGGGACGGCGCTGCTAGGCGTGTTCTACGCCGTTTTTGAAAAGGATACCAAGCGGATGCTCGCCTTTCATACGATCTCCCAATTGGGCTTTATCCTAGCCGCACCTGTTGTCGGGGGATTTTATGCCCTGACCCACGGATTGGTGAAATCCGCGCTGTTTTTAATTTCGTCGAAATTACCCAGCCGCAACTTTAAAGAATTACAAAAGCAACCGATCTCAACGCCCATTTGGATCGCGTTGGTTATCGCCAGTTTTTCCATTTCCGGATTTCCCATGTTGGCAGGATTTGGCGCCAAAGTTTTGACCACTAAAAATCTGTTGCCTTGGCAAGTCATCGGCATGAATGTTGCCGCTTTAGGCACGGCAATCTCCTTTGCCAAATTTATCTTTTTGCCCCATCAACGATCGGAACCTCGCGATAACCCATCCACTATGCGAGGCTTCTGGTTGGCGATGGTGGTGCTTTTAGGGGGTTTGATTGCGGCTAACAGCGTGTACTACCAAGCGTATACGTTGAAAAATATCATCAAACCTTTAGTGACGATCGGCTTGGGCTGGTTGGCATATTGGTTTATCTTTAAACGGGTGACCGTAAAGTTTCCCCGTGCGATCGAACGGTTCGATCATCTCGTCGGCGTCATGAGTTTGATGTCTATTGTCCTGTTTTGGTTAGTTTTAACTTAAACCTTTGTTTATTGATTTTTGGGTAAAGAAACCAGTCCGTTTTTTTGATTATCTTAATTCGAGAACGCGAACCTAGAAACCGTCAAAATTTAAAATCCTTTAACTATGTCTCAATTTTCAGGGTCTTGTTGGATTTTCAAGCGACGATCGAGGATTAGCTATTGGCATGAATAATCTCATCTTCACCATTGGCTGGATCGTCCTGCCATTTTGTTTGGGGTTTGGGATTTATCTGATTCCCAAGCTCCACAAGTTTTTTGCTCTGTTTGGGGCGATCGTTTCGGTTGGCTATGCCTTACAACTCTTAGTCTCAAAAAAGACGTTCGTCTTCGAGTTACTCGATAATTTTGGGGTCACTTTAATCCTCGACGAATTGAGCGGTTACTTTATCTTGACCAATGCCCTGGTGGCGGTGGCGGTGATTCTGTATTGCTGGCGCACGGAGAAGACGGCGTTCTTTTACGCGCAAACTCTGATTTTGCACGGTAGCGTCAATGCGGCATTCGCCTGTGCGGATTTTATCAGCTTATACGTGGCATTAGAAGTCAGTGGGATTGCTGCATTTTTATTAGTCGCCTATCCCCGCACGGATCGATCGATTTGGGTAGCCTTGCGCTATCTCTTTGTCAGTAACGTGGCGATGCTGTTTTATTTAATCGGCGCGGTACTGGTTTATAAAAGCAATCATTCCTTTCATTTTGACGGATTGGTCAACGCCCCCCCCGAAGCCGTCGCCCTCATTTTTCTGGGACTACTGGTCAAAGGCGGCGTGTTCGTTTCGGGATTGTGGTTGCCGCTGACCCACTCCGAAGCCGAAACACCCGTTTCCGCGATGCTGTCGGGTGCCGTCGTCAAAGCCGGCGTCTATCCCCTGGTGCGATGCGCGTTGATGGTAGAGGCACTCGATCCGGTCGTCCGGGTTTTTGGCGTGGGAGCGGCTTTAATCGGTGCATTCTATGCTTTTTTCGAGCGAGATACCAAGCGGATGCTAGCCTTAAGTACGATTTCTCAGTTAGGCTGGATTCTGGCTGCTCCCCAGGTTGCTGGTTTGTACGCACTGACCCACGGTCTGGGCAAGTCAGCACTTTTCCTGACGGCGGGAGGAGCGTTTCCCAGCCGCAATTTCCAGGAGTTGCAACAACGATCGATCGATCCCCGAATTTGGATGGTGGCATTGGTCGCCAGCCTGTCGATTTCCGGTTTTCCTCTATTGTCGGGATTCGCCGCCAAGGCATTGACGACCGATCGTCTATTACCTTGGCAAGATATCATCATGAATGTTGGGGCAGTGGGAACGGCAATGGTGTATGCCAAATTCATCTTTCTACCCCATCGGCAACAAGAGCAGGCATCCGAAGATCGAAAAAATGTCGCTCCGGGTTTCTCGATGGCGGCAATTTTTCTGCTCGTTGGGTTAATTGCCGCCAATGGCTTTTACATTCAGGCGTATACCGTTGGTAAAATTGGCAAAGCGATCGCTACGATCGTTTTGGGATGGCTGGCATATTTTGCGATCACGCAACGAGTGGAATTCAAACTTCCTCGCGCCCTCGAACAATTCGAGCATTTAATTGGGGTAATGAGTCTCATGTTAATCGTACTGTTTTGGATGGTATGGGCACGATCGGGAATCTAATTTTACGACTGACGATCTGGTTTTTGCTTACGTCTGATTTGAGTGTGGCAAATATCATTATCGGCGTGGCGATCGCGGTTCTCTTGCCGCGCAGCTATACCTCCCACGAATCTGTTAAGGCATGGTGTCGGGCTTTTCAAAAAATTCTATTAGCCATTCCTCAAGCTTATTTAGAAGCTTTTGAACTAATTATTCGCCCGCATAATGCCGAAGATGTTGTCTTGGAGAAAATCCAATATCCGCGATCTCCGGGGCTGATTTTCCTCGAGATTTTTTTGATTACTTTTACGCCGAAAACCATTGTCGTTAAATCTCGAGCGGATGGGTATTACGAAATCCATCGGGTACTACGGAGGGCTAAAAATTCATGAATAATTTAATTTTAATTGCCATGATTTTAGCCTTGCTCATCCCCATCTGCGAAGCGTGGAAGGATGAGAACATCTGGCAAACGATGCTCGCTTTTGCCAGCATTTCCACCAAAACTGCCATTATTGCGCTAGTCGTTTCCGTGCTGCGCGACGATTGGATGCTAGGTGTGGTGGCGGCAATTATCCTCAGTGTCGGGAATGCGGGTTTAATGTTATTAGCACATATCCTCAAACGGATGCGGGAATCATGATAAATTTACTCAGTTATACCTGTATTGGCATCGGCATTTTCTTTTGGTTTTGGGGAACTTTGCCTTTATTAGGAAAAAAATCCGTCTTATTTAAACTGCACAGTCTTTCCGTTGCCGATACCCTCGGTTCGATGGCGATCGTCTTCGGATTGCTACTCAAAATTCCTCGCGAATGGCCCCTTTTGGTCTTGACCATTATTACGTTAGCGCTCTGGAATACCATGCTGGGATACGTATTAGCTTACTGCTCGAGTTCTGGGGGTGAAAATGAACGAGCTTGACCTCTATGTATACAGTATTGTTGCTCTGTTACCCTTAGCCGCTTGCCTCGTCATCTTTCAGGTCAATCCCTATCACGCCTTGGCAATGCGAGGGATTTTAGGGGCGATCGCCGCATTAGTTTATACAATATTGGGAGCGCCAGATGTCGCGCTGACAGAAGCGTTAGTGGGGACTTTGCTTGCCATTACGCTGTACGCGGTGGCAGTGCGATCGTCGTTGGTATTGCGGTTGGGAATTCTCGAAGACGCGGAGAATCCACTGAGTGAAGAACGACCGTTTCAAGCTCTCCTAACCGAGTTGCGAAAAATTCTCGATCGCCGTCAGATGCGCCTGGAAATCCTGTCCTACAGCGATAAGCAAGCTTTACAACGAGCGCTAACTGAAAAAGAAATCCATGTCACTTGCGAGCGACAATCGTCACTCAACCCGGCAGATTGCGACCCCAATTTGGCAGCAAAACCCTATTGCACGACGATTCGGATTCAACGCATTTACGAAATCCTACAAAGCGAACTATCGTCCCCAGTTACAGCTTTAACTTATACCAACGTCCCAGAGGTTAGCGGGCAAATTCTCGAGGAGAAACATCTATGAAATTAGTCTACATTGGAGCGGGAATTGCCCTATTTGTGAAAATGCTCCTCATCGCCAACCCAGAAGTCGATTTTGCCGTGCCGATCGTCGAGGCTGTGGTAGAGGATAGTGGGGTTCCCAATGCCGTTTCCGGAATTATTTTTCGCAATCGTTTGTACGACACGATTTTTGAAGTCGTCGTGTTTTCGATCGCCATTTTAGGGGCGAATTTCCTACTGGCGAATGAAAAGCCTTTCTGTACGGTTTATCAATTTACCGATCGCCCGTCCATTATTTTGGCGCGTTTGGGAGCCACCATTTCCGCACTCGTCGGGATCGAACTCGCCATTCGCGGACACCTGAGTCCCGGCGGGGGGTTCGCAGCCGGGGTTGCCGGAGGAACGGCGATCGGTCTGGTGGCGATTACCGCCTCCTCCCAGTGGATGCAGTCGATTTACCAACGCTGGCACGCCGCCACCTGGGAGAAAGTTTCGGTACTGATTTTCATCCTGTTGGCGGCGGTGACGCTGGCGGGATACGAACTCCCTCACGGTGAATTGGGAACGCTGTTCAGTGGCGGAATTCTCCCCCTCCTCAACATTCTCGTCGCGATCAAAGTGGCGTTGGGTTCCTGGGCGGTTATTTTGGTGTTTATTCACTATCGAGGATTGTTGTAATCGAATGAAAAGGCAGACAACCAGTTTGGCGTTTGCCAAACTGCAAACCCTCTATTTATTTAAAATTCAGGTTTTTGTCGATCCTGAAATCGATCAAACTTTAAACCGATAATAAAATGACCTTTGACGAAATCGTTACGACCATCAATAGTGTTGCCATTCGGATTTGCCAACTGATGGCACTCGTGGTCATTTTTAGCGGAATTATTAAAGCATTAATCATCTATATGAAAAATGCTTTTTTTGCCTCACAAACGGCTGAATCGTTCCAGAAAAGTCGAGTCGAAATTGGATACGCGCTCTCGTTAGGACTGAGTTTTTTGGTCGGTGCGAGTATCCTGAAAACCACTCTCGCACCTCGGTGGAACGATATCGGACAATTAGCCGCGACGATCGCTATTCGGACTGTCTTAAATTACTTACTGCTTCAAGCGATCGATCGACCGTCAGAACAACCGATCTTGGCAAATCTCCATCGCGATCGCCCCGAAGGAGGTAACGAAACCCAACCCTCGAGTTAGAGTCCGGGTTGGGCTTCGCTATTGCTAAGAGGTTTTATTCTTTCATACTAGCTTACGGTCTGCAATTTGGTCAGATCGTTTGGTTTCGATCGTTATCCTTTCTGAAGGGGAGAATCGGGAGGCGACGAGTTGGGGACTGCCGATGCCAACTGCGTCGAAGCCATCCGATCGCAGAAAAACAGGGTTCCTCCGGCAACGCAAAGGGGAATGGTGACAAAATTGACGACGGGAATCGATACGGCAGCTAAGCAAACCAAAGCAAAACTAGCGCTGGCGGGCAAACTCTTGAAAATTACCTGCAATTTGTCGCGAAATCGGAGGCGGCGGCGTTCCAGGGGAGCGTCGAGAAAGTCCAGACAGACCGTCAGCGCGGCGATCGCGATCCATCCTATACTGGCGACGATCGTACCAATTCCCGGTAAGAAATTTAACAGAAAAAAGGCGATCGCCAAACCCCCCGCCAATACCAGCTTTTTGATCTCGAACGCCAATGCTCGCCAAATATCCCGCACGATCGCCAATCCGCCGGATTCGAGTTGAGGCAGCGCCCCCAAACGCTGCTTTTCCAAGCGTTCCGACAACTGACCGTACCACGGCGCACCCAAAATGACGCCGAACTGCACCAGCAGCAATCCCGTCAGCAGCAGCAACACCAGTACCAGCAGCACCGAAAGCACTGCCCCGAGTCCGTCTCCGAGGAAACCCAACCAGTTCAACCAGCGCGGAAAATCGGCAACCAGACGATCGAGGCGCGAGTCTAAATTTAAGGCTAACGCTTGGACTTCTCGCAATCCCGGTCGCAGCAACCCCACATATAACGCCACGCCAAAGACCAAATTGACGAGGATGGGGATTAAGACATAACCCAACAAACTGGGGTTGCGCAGTAGGTAGAACAGCGCTTGCAAGGGATACGTCGCTCCCGCCACCAAACCGATGGGGGCTTTGATGGCTTTGACGACTAAATTATCATCTCGTTTTGGGGTCACGATGTTATCCGCTCGTTTCGACTAGCATTGGGAATCTCAATCATAGCGACTTCTGCCCAACCCAGTCGCGATGGCAGATACCTCCTAAAACGGCGTCCAGCGGACGGAGAAGTAGATTCCCTCTTCTTGCAAGCTTTTATCGTCCCGTTCCAGAACGTCAATCAAGGGGATTCCCCAATCGATGCGGGCGGAGAAGCGATCGCCTTGCAACCAAGCTAGCCCCAAACCCACCGATGCCAAGGTGGTGGGATCGGGATTGGGACCTTGGGTCGTCCATACCGTGCCGACATCGAAAAATGGGCTGAGTTGCAACGTGCCTTGACGATCGCGGGTTCGCAGCAAGGGGAACCGCACTTCGGCAGAGGCAAACACCCCGTTATCGGAGAGAAGTTGGTCTTGGCGATATCCCCGCACGCTTTCAAAGCCACCCAAACCGAACTGTTCCAGGGGAACCAGGGAGGTAGCGGCGAGTTGAGCGTCTGATCGCAACAGCAGTGCGGGGGCGTTTTCCGACTGCGACAGCAAACGCAGGTATTGCAACTGACCCCGCCACGAGAAGAAGCGGCTGTCCGGATCGAACCCATTTAAGGTTGCCCCAAATGCGCCAACCCCCAAACTAAATTGCGATCGGGCGGCAAAGACGTCCCGCGGTCCCCGTTTGGTATAGTCCTGAAAGAAGCGCAAAATCGACAGCCGGGTTTCTCCATCTTCGTTGGCACCGGGAGACAAGGGGAAATCCACCCCTAACAGGGAGGTATCGCTTTCTCGACGGGCAGCCGTAATCCCCAGAGCGAATTCTTCCGTGGGTTTTTGGAAGAGGGGTTGGCGGAAGCTCAACTCGTAATCTCGCGAGTCGGCTTGGATGTCGAGAACGTTGAAGGGTTCTTCCTGAATTTCGCTGGAGGTAATTCTAAATCGAGCGTCGATCGTCCCGTTACGGGCGTTGACGGGGAAGGAGTAGCGAGCTTCGCCTTCGTGGCTGCCATCGGTATTTTTGTACGTCACCGACAAGCCGTCGCCGAAGCCCAACAGGTCGGCTTCGGCAATGGTGATGCCGCGACGGAAAGAGCCAACGCTGGGCGATCGACCGTTATCGGCAAAGAGATCGACACTGAAGGTATCCGCTTCTTTCACCTTCACCTCCAAGACGTTCGATCCGGGACGAGAACCCGCCGACAATTCCGCCGATAGGTTATCGATCAGCGGATTGAGTTGCAACATTTGCAAGGATTCGAGCAGTCGATCGACATTGAGTGGCGGTTCGGTGGCGCGTTCCAACCGAGAGCGCACGTAGTCATCGTTGAGTCTGCCATCGACTTCGACGATCAATTCTTCCAAACTGCCTTCGACGACTTCAATTTGTACGACACCGTTTTCTAGTGCTTGAGGGGGAATTAACGCCCCACTGGTGACGTAACCATTCTCCGTGTAAAGTTTCGTAACCGCCGATCGGGCTTGCAGCAATTCCGCAAAGGAAATTTCTCCGCGAAAATCTTTGAGAACCTCGTCAAATTCTTCTTGGGAAAAGACGGTACTGCCGATAACTTCGTATCGATCGACGTTAATCGTTCCCGGGATGTTTTCCAGATCGGAGGGGATATCTGTGGGAGAAGACGGTTCGAGAAGTTCGTCTGGAGGCGGTAGGGGTTCGGGAATTTCCGGTTCGGGTAGGGGGGGCGTTCCGGGTTCGATGAGATCGGCTTGGGCGATCTCTGTTGGTTCGGCTATGGGCGGCAGTTCTAGCTGAGAACGATCAGATTCCGTAGTATTGGCTGCGGTATCCTCAGTAAAGGCGGGATCGGGTTGAGGTGCAGTGGAAATCTGGGTTGTAGAATCTACGGGTGCGGGCAGTTTTTTGAGATGGGGTTGAGCGTTGGCGCGACTGCCAAGTCCGAAAAAAATCCCTGCTAAAGCGGTTAATCCTAGAATTTTAATAAAGGTAAAGTTTAGAGTGCTCGATTGAAAAGCGCGAGTTAGAGTTGTAGGTTTTTGTCGATCGAGCGATCGATTAAATTTCAATATCCAAGACGATTTCTGAAACATTTTGGAACTTTACAGGGTTTCTAATTTTCAGTTTTACATAGACTGACAACCGCTTGAGTGACCTCGATCGCTCGTAAGTATAGCAGATCGAGCTTCGGTCGATCTGCTATGAGGAACAATTGCCATCGGTAGTCAGCTTTCCGTTATAAATCTCAAATCTTGCAGCGATCGATCCGTCCTGAGGATGTGGGAGTTTTGGCTGTTAATGCCGTTTCGGTCGGGGTTCCGTCGAAAAAAGATCGATCGACGCCCCGAGTCCCCATCCCAGAAGCTCTAGACCGAACGAATCCTCGCGAGACCCAACCCCGATGGCAAGGAACGATCTCGAGGGAATTGCCCTGATGAAACCTCACGATCGAGTCAGATCGATCGGCTGAGATCGGAACAAATGCCTCAAAAAAATTTTGAGGTTTTCGACCGATCGAGAAGGTACTCCGGAAACTCGCGAAATTGTTAGAGATTTTGGGATAAATCGCCAGTTTAAGGGAAGTTTTTGGCATGATACCATATGAGGCGATCGTCCGTTCGATTTCCGCGTTCGCTCCGTCTGGCTCGACGAGATCGGGGGGAATTTGATCGCGGGTTTCATTCGCCCGAAAAAGGAATTAAACGGGATTGGTTTGGGTATCGTTTTGCAACAGGCGAATCACCGAAGCCTTTTCGAGGATGCCGACGATCGCCCCATTTTCCCCCACGACGGGTAACTCAGCCAGTTGTTTTTCTTCGAGTAGAGTCACCACTTCTAATAAGGACTGGTTCGATCGCACGGTAGCCATCGATTTCACGGGTTGGGTCAGTTCGCGGACGACAACGGTGGGCCACTCGGAGGTGGAAACGTGTCGCAAATCGTCAGCGGCGATCGTCCCGATGAGTTTCCCTTCGCCATCGGTAACCAGAAATTGCCGCCATTCTTTCTGTCCGATAATGAAATTGTTGGCAAACTCTCGCAGGGACAAATCGGCAGAGACGATGGGACTGTTGGGGGTCACGGCATCTTGGGCGGTTAAATCGGACAGTTTTTGCTGAATCGTTGCCGATTGTGCCGATCGACCCGCATTTTGCAATAAGAACCAACCGATCAGCGTCGTCCACAACCCATCCAACGTTCCCAAAATCAGGAGAGGCAGCAATCCGAGGAAGATGGCGAGCCAACCGATCGCCTGTCCGACGCGACTGGCAAACACCACGCCTTTATAGGGATTTCCTGTCACTTTCCAGACGATCGCCTTGAGGACGTTGCCGCCGTCGAGGGGCAAACCGGGAATCAGGTTAAACAGTGCCAGAACCAGGTTAATGGAGGCGAGCAGTTGGAAAATATCGGGAAAGGGAGTGGGTAGGGGTAAGGTATGTAAGGCAGTAAACGCGCCAAAAAGCAGCAAACTGACGATCGGTCCGGCGATCGCCACCCAAAAGGCTTGACCCGGCGTTTTCGATTCCCGATCCAAGCTGGCTAAACCACCGAACAGAAATAAGGTAATCGATTGGACTTCGATGCCTTGTTGGATTGCCGCGAAGCTATGTCCCAGTTCGTGTGCCAACACCGAGGCGAATAGCAGCAGTGCCACCAGCAACCCCATCACCCAAGGCAAAATGCCCCCCAAGGCGAGAAAATCGGTGGCATAGCTAAAGGTGACTAACGCCAGAATCAGAAACCAGGATTGATTGATGAAAAACGGGATTCCAAATAAACTGCCGACGCGGAACGAGCCGTTCATTATCGCTTCCTCAACTAAAAATTTAAAATTGGGTTATCAAACAGGGATAAATACGCGAAACCTTCAACCGTTACCGTAAGGTCACGAATTCTTCGGCGGTGGAGGGGTGAATGCCGATGGTGGCGTCGAAGTCTTTTTTGGTGGCGCCCATGTTGACGGCGATCGCCACGCCTTGGATGACTTCGGCGGCGTCTTTACCCACCATATGCGCCCCTAAAATCCGATCGGTGGTGCGATCGACGATTAATTTCACCAGGGTTTTTTCATCGGCTCCCGTTAAACTGTGGAACATGGGACGGAATCGAGCGCGGTAGACTTGGATGCTGTCTTCTCCGAGTCGATCGATCGCCGCTTCTTCGGTCATGCCGACGGTGGCGGCTTCCGGTTGCGAGAACACGGCGGAGGCGACGTTTTCGTGGGTGATGTAACGGGGAGTGTGACCGAATACCGTATCGGCAAAGGCGCGACCTTCGGCAATGGCAACGGGGGTGAGGTTGATGCGATCAGTGCAGTCGCCGACGGCGTAGATGTGGGATTGGCTGACGCTGCTGCTGTCGGGGTTGACGGCGATCGCTCCTTTCGGCGTGACTTCCACTCCGGCTTTGTCCAATCCCAGTTCCGATAAATTGGGCTGGCGTCCGGTGGCGCAAAGAATGGCGTCGGCGACGACGGTTTCGGTATTTCCGTTGACTTCTACCGTGAGTTTTAAGCCTTCATCGGTTTTGGCGATCGCCAAAGTTGGGTCATCCACCCCGTGCAAGACGCGGATGCCGTGTTTAATCATCCCCTCCTGAATTTCCGTGCGGATATCGCCGTCGAAGCCGTTGAGAATCCGATCTTTGCGGATGATTTGCGTGACTTGGGAACCCAACCCGTTCATAATTCCAGCAAATTCCACCCCGATATAGCCGCCGCCGATGACCGCGAAGCGTTTGGGGAATTCCCGGAGGTGGAACATCTCGTTGGAGGTGATGGTATGTTCGATTCCGGGGCGATCGATCTTTGTGGGGACGCCGCCGACGGCAATCAAGATATGCTGGGCGGTAAAAGTCTTGTCGCCCACCCCCACGGTGTGGGGATCGACCAAAGTTGCCCGTCCTTGAATGAGTTCGACGTTATTTTTTTCGAGAAAGCTAATGTGCAATTTGTTGAGTCGCAGCACTTCGGTATTGACGACTTCCACCAATTTCGACCAATCGAAACTCGGCTGGACTTCGCTCCAGCCGTAGCCTTGGGCGTCCTGGTACAGGTGAGAAAAGGTGGAAGCATAGACCATCAGTTTTTTCGGCACGCAACCGCGAATCACGCAAGTGCCGCCAACCAAGTCTCCTTCGGCGATCGCCACTTTTGCCCCGCAGGATGCCGCTCGTTTGGAGGCTGCTAACCCACCCGATCCCGCTCCAATGACAAATAAATCGTAATCGAATTCCATAACCTCGCACTCCTAGGGTTTTCTGTCGCCGTCAAGCATCTTTTCCATGATACCAATTCCACTTCCACCGGATGTCCCCGCGATCGCCGTATATTTTTGGGAAGTGAGCTGCCTTCCTTAAGGTAACAAATTGTTAAATTCACCGTCGTTCGCAGAAAAAAATGATCGTCCGTACCGAAGCTTTTGTAGGAGTGCAATTTCGGGGATGCCAGTCTTGCTACTGTTTCCCTGGAGTTATCAATATCAATAAAGTGGCGATCGAACAATTTTCTCAAGCGAAAGAATTGTTTGATCGATCTGGAGATGGCGATCGTTCTCAAGATGTGGATGAATTATTACAAGAGATAATTACCCCTTTCGACCGCTGATATAAGCTTGAGTGAGGGGATGTTGGGGAGAATTGAAAATGCGATCGATCGCTCCCGTTTCGATTAACGTTCCCGCACCGTCTTGCAGCCAAAACAACGCAACATCATCGGCAATTCGTCGCGCTTGCGAGAGATTGTGAGTCACGACAACAACGGTATAATTTCCCCGCAATCGATCAATGGTTTGTTCGACAATTTCGCTCGAGATCGGATCGAGAGCGCTACAGGGTTCGTCCATCAATAAAACTTCGGGATTTAAAGCTAACACTCTTGCCAAACAAAGGCGCTGTTGTTGTCCGCCAGATAGGGAAAGTGCGGGGGACTTGAGGCGATCTTTCACTTCATCCCACAGTCCCACTTGTTGCAAGCTGGTTTCGAGAATTTCGTCAATGCGATCGCGATCGCGAATTCCGTGTTCTCGTAAGGGAAATTCAATATTTCGCACGATCGAAAGGGGAAATGGCGTTGGTTTTTGGAACAGCATTCCCACGCGACGGCGTAATTCGATGGGTTTCAGGGTTTGAATGTCGCAATCGTCTAACAAAACTCGTCCGGAAACTTGACAATTTGACGTTAATTCGATAATGCGATTGAGACAGTTGAGAAAGCTACTTTTTCCGCATCCGGAAGGTCCGATAATTGCCGAAATTGAACCCGATCGAAGAGTAAGATTGATCGACCTTAAGGCAATTTTATTGCCATAGGATAAACTTAAATTTTCTGTAACAATTCCCGATTTAATCGTAGACGTTTTGATCGTTGTTGTCAAATTTATTGAATTCATTTAAAATCACCCATTATTACTTATTACTTATTACTTATTACTTAATCGATTGGCGATCACCGCCACCGCAGTATTAATCGCAATTAGAAAAAAGACTAAGACTAAAGCCGTCGCATAAGCATTCACTTCTCCACCGGGAACGTTGGTGGCTAAATCATAAATGTGAACCGAAAGCGATCGACCGGAATCGAGTAACGAAGTGGGCAACCGATCGACATATCCGCTAGTAAAAATTAATGCAGCCGTTTCGGCAAGAGCTCGTCCAATTCCTAACAGTAATCCCACCGCCATTCCCGGTATTGCCGCAGGCAGTAATACCGCGTGCAAAATTGCAGTTCTCGACACTCCTAATGCTGCTGCTACACGACGGTAATCGTCGGGAACGCTTCTCAATCCTTCTTGAGTCGATCGAATGAAAATCGGCAATACCATACACGCCAGCGTCAATCCTCCAGACAGAATCGAAAATCCCAACCCCAAGGTTTTCGCAAAAAAAGCATTGCCAAATAAGCCAAAAACGATCGACGGCGCACCCGCCAAAATATCCAAACTCAACCGCACGCCTTCCCCAAAACGGCTACCCACAGGCGTAAATTCCGTCAGTAAAATTGCCGTTCCCAAACCTAACGGAATGGCAACCAGCAAACACACTCCTAAAATTAAAGCTGTCGAGACTAATAATGGAAAAATCCCCCCCTCTCGTCCGGCATTGCGCGGCGCAGTAGTGAGGAATTCCCAGTTCAGTTGATGCCAACCTTGCCAGAAAATATCGCTGAGAATCCAGCCTAAAATACCCGCAACACCGAGAGAAATTGCCCAAACGATCCCCGTTGCCACCCATTCTGAAATATCCCCTCTCTGGCGATTATTGACCCGAGATCGCGCTAAAAATTGAGAACTATCGAACACCAGCAAACCACCTCCGATCGAGCCATTCTGCAACAAAAATTAATATCGAAATTGCCCCCATTAAAACCAATCCCGTCACAAATAAAGCCGATCGATGATTGCCCGTGGCATACGCCATTTCTAGGGCAATATTTGCCGTCAGCGTTCGTACCGGATCGAACACAGTATGTGGCACTCGTACTACATTTCCACACACCATCAACACTGCCATTGTTTCCCCGATCGCCCTTCCTCCTGCTAAAATAACACCCGTCACCAATCCCGACTTTGCCGCCGGAATCATCACGCCGCGAATCATCGACCATCGCGACAAACCCAACGCTGTCGCACTTTGCCAATATGCCTCCGGAATGCTAGCAAAACTCGCTTCGGCAACCAATGCCACCGTCGGCAAAATCATCAGTGCCAGCACCAAAATTCCCGCCAGCAAACTCGATCCTGGCGGATGCCAGCGATTGATGAGGGGAACGAGAACCACCAACCCCCAAAACCCGTAAACCACCGAAGGAATGCCTGCTAATAATTCGAGAAGGCGGCGGTATAACGTTGATAGGAATGGCGGTGAATAGTAGCGGCAAAATAGCGCCGAAGCAATGCCGCAAGGGGTTGCCAGCAACACCGCACCCAAACTGACGAGGAGGGTGCCCAACAGCATTGGCACGAGGTTAAATCGATCGCTGGTGGGATGCCAATCGGAATCGGTAAAAAAGCGCGAAACTCCAATTTCTCGCAGCAAAAGAAGGGATTCCCCACACAAAAACAACACCATCAATAGCAAAATTGCTGCTGCGATTCCTGCCATTCCCCGCAGCATCCAAATTAAAGTTATTTCATTGAGAAATCGGGACAAAATACTGTTCCTCGACGATATCTTTCACTTGGGAAGACTGGGCAAATTTAACGAATTCTTCGCTGAGTCCCTGGGGTGCGCCTGACGTGACTAAATTGAGGGGACGAGAAATGGGAAACGTGCCATTACGAACGGTTTCGGTGGAAGCTTCTACACCATTAACGGGTAATAATTTGATAGGCGTTCCATGTTCTACATTGTATTCTGCCGCACCTACGGAGACGTAACCGATCGCATTAGGATTTCCAGCAATGGTTTTAATTCCCTGTTCGTTATCGCCGATAATCGTATCGGCTTTAATGGCGGTGTTTTCTAGTTTGAAATAGTCGGCAAATAGTTCTAAGGTCGATCGCCCTTCCGCCTTGTTTACAACGGTAATTGGTGCATCGTTCCCGCCTACTTCCTGCCAATTATTAATTTTATCGGTGTAGATGCCGATAATTTGTTCGTTGGTGAGAGATTTAACGGGATTATTGCCATGGAGAATGACCGTAATTCCATCTCGGGCGATCGAATTTGCCGTTAAATCCGATTCTTCTGATTTGAGCGATCGCGACACCATGCCAATATCGGCAACCTGCGATCGCGCGTCGGCAATTCCTCGCGAAGACCCCCCAGTTTGTACGTCAATTCGCACTCCTGGGTGTTCCGCTTCGTAACGCTTGGCAATTTCCGCAGCTAGCGGCGCAACCGTACTCGATCCGGTGAGAACGAGCGTCTTTTGTGACGACTGACCGCACGCGGACAAACTGGTAACTAATCCCAAAAGGATGGGAACTTTGATAATCGTTTTCGAGTTAAATTGCGAACGAGAAAAGACACTTCGAGTCATATTCAATTCGTCATCAGTAGTTGTAGCGATCGTGACTCCTCAATCTGAAAACAAACTGAGTGAGAGATAAATTTATATGTGGGGTTTGGCGTTGGAAACCCATTACCGATTACCCATTACCAATGACCAATTGACAACATCCCAAATCGATCGCCGTTCCCGTTTCCGTGTGCCGCACCCCTTCCGCGAGGGTATACAACACCGCTTTGCCATCTCGCTGCGATCGCACCAAACCCGCCTCTCGCAACACTTTTAAATGGTGCGACAGTAAACTTTGCTCTAACCCCAGTACTGCGTTCATTTCACTGACGTGTTTGGGACTGCCGAGCAGGAGTTCCAGAATCGCCAATCGGGTGGCATCGGCAAGGGGTTTGAGCTTCCCCGCGCAGAACTCGGGCGAGATCGATCCGATTTCGGTCATTGCCATTCAGATGAACTGATTTTGATATGAAATAATTTTAATACGTTGGATGCAAATTATCCCGAAGGGCAGAGGAAGCTTCGCCGTTTTTTTAGACAGGGAGAGGGGAGTATCCATCCCCTAAAATGCAACTTGTTGCGTAACCCGGACTGACGTTCACGTTCTCAATCCCAATCGATCGCCCGTTTCGACATCAAACCAATGAATCGATTGGGTGGGTAAAATAAAGCGTATGTCTTCGCCGCCCCAATCCCGTTGGGCATCGAGCAAAATCCGTAAGGTTCTCGGTTCGGCGAGATCGTCCCCTGCGAGGCGTACGCTCAACAAGTTTTGCATTCCCAAATTTTCGACGAGAAAGACTTTTCCGACTAACGCGGTTTCGTTCTCCGGTTGGGCGAGGCGCACGTCTTCCGGTCGAATGCCCAAGACCACTTGACGCGGCGTGGCAACCCCGTCGGGCAGGGAAATTTTGACCTCGCCCAACACTGCCGATCTGCCCTGACACGGGAGCGTGAGAAAATTCATTTGGGGACTGCCGACAAACCCGGCGACAAATTGATTCGCCGGATGGGTGTAGAGGCGGCTGGGGGGATCGAGTTGTTGGACGTTTCCCTGATATAAAACAGCGACTTTCGTCGAAAGGGTCATGGCTTCCACTTGATCGTGGGTGACGTAAACCACCGGGGCAGATTGCTTCTCGAAAAGCTGTTTGATTTCCGCCCGCACTCGCTCTCGCAGCAAGGCATCTAAGTTACTTAACGGCTCGTCGAGTAAGAAAACATCGGGCTGGCGCACCAAAGCTCGACCCAAGGCGACGCGCTGCCGCTGCCCTCCGGAAAGCTGACCCGGCTTTTTGCCCATCAACTCGGCAGACAAATCGAGAAAGCGGCTGACTTCGGCAATTCGCCGTTGAATTTCGTCGGGGGGAGTTTTGCGAAGTTTGAGCGGCGAGGCGATATTGTCGTACACCGTCATGTGAGGATAGAGGGCGTAACTTTGGAAGACCATGGAAATATTACGATCGCCCGGTTTGAGTGCCGTTACATCGCGATCGCCGATAAAAATCTTTCCCCGAGAGGCTTCTTCGAGTCCGGCAATCAATCGCAACGTTGTAGACTTCCCGCATCCCGACGGACCCAGTAACGTGAGAAATTCCCCATCTTCAACGCTCAGGCTGATATCTTTCACGGGAATCGTTTTGCGATCGTAAGTTTTATTGAGATTTTTTAACTCCAGTTTTGCCATAATCACTCGGGAAATCGAATGGGTAATTGGTAATGGGTAATGGGCGATCGTCTATTTCTGAAGTCTACGCAACTGGGGGCATTGTATCATTCCCTCGAACTGTCCTGAGAAAACTACCGAGAGGAGAGCGTCGGAGAGAGGGGGGAGCCGGGGAGGCAGGCAGGGCTGTTTCATTTTCATGAATTTTAGCTTATGTTTGCACCGCCAATAGGTCTAGAGCGGGTTAATAAATTGCCTCTAATTTTTTA
>DVED01000151.1 GCA_015295945.1 Oscillatoriales cyanobacterium M59_W2019_021
AGGTCTTTTCGCGTCGAGGGGATGGCTGGTAGCTCGCTGTTCATTCTTCTACGCTACCTGTCTTCGACCGTTTGTCAACCCCACCACCTGAATGCTTACATTATCAAGATGATTTAAATATTCCATTTGTTCATATAGGTAACTATTTAGAAAGACATATCAACGTTGTCAAAAAAAATCAAAAGTTACTGATGAAACCTTGGATTGCATTAGGCGGCATTGTGCCTAATTTGCTTCGCGCTCCTCAAGCAATTTCTCACTCACGAATACTAGAAAACCTTCTTCATTTTTGTCAGGAATTCAAAAATCAAAAACTCCACGTTTTTGGAATCGGTGGAACTGCAACCTTACATATTGCAGCTTTGCTAGGAATTCACTCTGTTGATTCAAGTGGTTGGAGAAATCGAGCCGCTCGTGGCTTAATTCAGCTACCGGGGACGGGAGAACGAGTCATTGCCGACTTAGGAAATTGGCGAGGTCGTCGGTTAAGCGAAGACGAATTCAATCAGCTTAAAAACTGTCCTTGTCCAGCTTGTCGCCAGCATGGGGTAGAGGGTCTTAAGGCGAGTGGTGTTGTTGGATTTTCTAATCGAGCAACCCACAATTTATGGGTACTCTTGGAAGAAGCAAGACTGATAGAAGAACACTTGTTAGCCAGAACTTACAAAGATTGGTATAAAGAACATTTGGATAACACCATGTATCGTCCGCTAATCGATCGATTAGTTGAGACTTCTCTATCACAATATGCGGGTGCAATCGATTCACGCTTAATTTCCCTAAGCAATTGCCTGGAGTCATAGGTAAAATTAGAGGACTAGCGTTTATCCTGATACCTGACCATGAATAGCCCCTTCTTGCAACGACTCCACAGCGAAAATCGTCCCGTTCTCGTGTTTGACGGTGCGATGGGAACCAACTTGCAAGTGCAGAACCTCACTGCCGAGGACTTCGGTGGCGCAGAATACGAAGGGTGCAACGAATACCTCGTCCACACCAAACCGGAAGCCGTCGCTAGGGTGCATCGGGGGTTTCTGGAAGCGGGTGCGGATGTCATCGAAACGGACACCTTCGGCGGCACTCCTGTGGTGTTGGCGGAGTACGACTTAGCCGACAAAGCTTACGAACTCAACAAAGCTGCCGCCGAACTGGCAAAGCGCCTCGCCACCGAATACTCTACGCCGGAAAAACCTCGCTTCGTAGCGGGTTCTATGGGACCGGGAACCAAGCTGCCAACCCTGGGACATATCGATTTCGATACGCTGCGGGATGCTTTCGTGGTTCAAGCTGAGGGATTGTACGACGGTGGTGTCGATTTATTATTAGTAGAAACCTGTCAGGATGTATTGCAAGTTAAGGCAGCTTTAAATGCGATCGAAGAGGTTTTTACCAAAAAAGGATCGCGTTTGCCGATTATGGTTTCGGTGACGATGGAATCTTTCGGCACGATGTTAGTCGGTTCTGAAATTAGCGCCGTTGTTTCGATTTTAGAACCCTACAATATTGACATTTTGGGACTCAACTGCGCCACAGGTCCCGACTTGATGAAAAACCACATTCGCTATCTGTCGGAAAACTCCCCCTTTATCGTTTCTTGCGTTCCCAATGCCGGATTGCCGGAAAACGTTGGCGGACAGGCGCACTATCGCCTCACCCCGATGGAACTGCGGATGGCCTTGATGCACTTTGTGGAGGATTTGGGGGTCCAAATTATCGGTGGTTGTTGCGGCACTCGCTACGAACATATTGCGGCATTGGCGGAGGCTGCCAAAACCCTAAAACCCAAGGAACGCCAACCCCGTTACGAACCTTCCGCAGCCTCAATTTACAGTACCCAACCTTACATACAAGATAACTCATTTCTCATTGTTGGCGAACGTCTCAATGCCAGCGGTTCTAAGAAGTGTCGGGATTTACTCAATGCCGAAGATTGGGATGGATTAGTGGCGTTGGCGAAGTCTCAAGTCAAAGAAGGCGCACACATTCTGGATGTGAACGTGGACTATGTGGGACGGGATGGCGTGCGGGATATGCACGAGTTGGTATCTCGGATTGTGACCAATGTAAACTTGCCGCTAATGTTGGATTCGACGGAGTGGCAAAAGATGGAAGCGGGGTTAAAAGTTGCGGGGGGTAAATGTTTGTTAAACTCTACAAACTATGAAGATGGAGAGCCTCGTTTTTATAAGGTATTGGAGTTAGCTAAAAAGTACGGTGCGGGAATCGTTGTTGGGACGATCGATGAAGATGGCATGGCGCGAACGGCAGAGAAAAAATTTGAGATTGCTAAACGTGCGTATGATGCAATCGTGGCTTATGGAATTCGTCCGGAAGAAATCTTTTTCGACCCCTTAGCTTTACCGATTTCGACGGGAATTGAAGAAGATCGCGCTAACGGAACAGCGACGATCAAAGCGATTCGCCGTATCCGGGAAGAGTTGCCGGGATGTCATATTATTCTTGGAGTTTCTAATATTTCTTTCGGCTTGAATCCGGCGGCACGACAGGTGTTGAATTCGGTGTTTCTCCACGAAGCGATACAGGTGGGAATGGATTCGGCGATCGTCAGTGCCAGTAAGATTTTACCTCTAGCAAAAATTGAAGCAGAACCGCAAGAAGTTTGCCGCAAACTGATTTACGACGATCGCGAATTTGACGGCGATATTTGTATCTACGATCCGCTAACGAAACTCACCCAACTATTTGAAGGGAAAACGACAAAGCGAGATCGATCGGCTGATGAAAACCTTCCCGTTGAAGAACGCTTAAAACGTCACATTATCGACGGCGAACGTATTGGTTTGGAAGAACAACTCGCCAAAGCATTAGAACAATATCCCCCTCTGGAAATTATTAACGTTTTCCTTTTAGATGGCATGAAAGTGGTCGGGGAACTTTTCGGTTCCGGACAAATGCAACTTCCATTCGTCTTACAATCGGCACAGACGATGAAAGCGGCGGTTGCTTATCTCGAACCCTATATGGAAAAGTCGGAAGCGGGAGATAATGCCAAGGGAACGTTTATCATCGCGACTGTTAAAGGTGACGTTCACGATATCGGAAAGAATTTGGTCGATATCATCCTTTCCAATAACGGCTATAAAGTCATCAACCTGGGAATTAAGCAACCCGTCGAGAACATCATCCAAGCGTACCGTGAACACAATGCCGACTGCATCGCCATGAGTGGCTTGTTGGTGAAATCTACGGCATTTATGAAAGATAATCTTGAAGTGTTTAACGAACAAGGGATTACCGTTCCCGTCATTTTAGGCGGTGCAGCATTAACTCCTAAATTCGTCTACGGAGATTGTCAAAATACGTATAAAGGACAAGTCATCTACGGCAAAGATGCGTTCTCCGATCTCAATTTTATGGATAAGTTGATGCCTGCAAAAGCGGCTGGAAATTGGGACGATATTCGCGGGTTTCTCGATGAAAATGGCTCGGCAAGCGAAGCGAAAGCTACCGACGACGAAGAAAGCTCGAAAACGTCTAAAAATGGAAAATCCAAAGCGAAAGATAATTTACCCGTCGATACGCGCCGTTCTGAAGCCGTAGAGATCGAAATCGATCGCCCAACTCCTCCTTTCTGGGGAACCCAACTCTTGCAACCGGAAGATATTCCCCTAGAAGAATTGTACGGCTATTTAGACTTGCAAGCCTTAATCGCCGGACAGTGGCAGTTTCGCAAACCCAAGGAACAATCTCGGGAAGAATACGATGGATTCTTAGCTGAGAAAGTCTACCCGATTTTAGAAGAGTGGAAACATCGGATTGCCGAAGAAAAACTGTTACATCCCCAAGCAATTTACGGTTATTTCCCCTGTCAATCAGATGGCAATTCTGTCCGCATTTATAAACCGGAAGAAGCCAAAACGGGAACTCTCACCCAACCCATCGTTACTTGGGAATTCCCCCGACAAAAATCCGCACGTCGTCTTTGTATTGCCGACTTCTTCGCACTCCAGACAACGGGACATATTGATGTCTTCCCCATGCAAGCGGTAACGATGGGAAATATTGCTACAGAATTCGCACAAAAACTATTTGCAGACGACCAATACACCGACTATTTATACTTTCACGGAATGGCAGTGCAAATGGCAGAAGCTTTAGCCGAATGGTTACACGCACGAATTCGCCGCGAGTTGGGATTTGGGGATAAAGAACCGGATAATATTCGCGATATTTTGGCACAACGCTATCAAGGTTCTCGGTATAGTTTTGGCTATCCCGCTTGTCCGAATATCCAAGATCAGTACCAACAATTGGAGTTACTAGGGTGCGATCGCATTAATCTCTATATGGATGAAAGCGAACAATTGTATCCCGAACAATCCACTACGGCAATTATTTGCTATCACCCCGTCGCGAAATATTTCACGGCTTAATTTCTAGAATTTAGGGTGATTTTTAATTCACCCTCACAATCTATTTGGAGGTCGAAATGCCAACAACGATCGAGATCCCTAAAAATCCATCTCCCCAACCCAACGCCGATCGCATTCTTCTCGAATCGATCGCTTGGGAGACTTACGAAGCTTTAGTTCGAGATTTAGAAAGTCAACCCGGATTGCGACTGACTTACGATCGGGGACGCTTAGAAATTATGACTCCATTAGTTCCCCATGAAAGTTGCAAAAAATTAACGGGTCGTTTCATTGAAGCCTTAACCGAAGAACTCGAAATCGAAATTCGCAGCTTGGGATCTTTAACGTGTAAGCGTCGAGATTTGGCACGCGGTTTAGAACCCGACCAATGTTACTATATTCAGAACGAACTCGCAGTTCGAGGAAAAGATGAAATCGATTTCGAGCGAGATCCGCCGCCGGATTTGGCGATCGAAATTGATATTACTAACAGTTCGATCGACTGCATGGCCATCTATGCCGCTTTAGGCGTACCCGAACTCTGGCGTTATGATGGCAATCGCGTCATTATCTATCGATTAGAAAACCAAAATTATCGAGAATGCCATCGATCTCCTACGTTTCCACAGATCGCTCCCGTTGAAATTTTGCGCTTTTTAGAGATGAGTCAAACGATGGGAGAAACCAGCTTGCTGCGATCATTTCGCCAATGGGTGAGAAGTCAATGATTCAAAGTTTTCCCAAAACGATAACCTTCGATGAATTTATCGAGTAGTATTACGAACTGCATAACGGAATTCTTATCGAAATGCCTAAACCCACTGGCAAGCATTCTCGATTGGCAGGTTGGGTTAGCGGTCAGTTATTTCTAGAAATCGATCGCCGAGAATATCGTCGTTCATCTCAAAGGCGATCGAACTTTGGGTCTATACCCAATAACTTGAATTATATCGGCACAATCGTGACTTTGATGCTATAGCTATTAAGTGCATCTAGTGCAGTTGTCGTTACCCCAATGCACCGAATAATAACTTCATTCGCATTTGGATGAGTTTGGAGTGCAGAACCGACGATTCCATCGAGCATGGGACGATTGATGCGAAGATTTTTGAACTCTCGAAAAACTTTGATATGTGCCATGAGTCATCTCTGTTAGGAATAATCATATGGTCGGACTTCTTGCACTTTGTTCGGTCACTGCAAGAATGCAAATCGCAAAATTTATTCCTCCCTGTGTAGACTGACCGACAAATCGAGCCTACGTGTAGTATATAGTAAAAAATCACCAAACAAATAAATCGATAGAATTACTTTAGCAATCTTTTGGGGTTTTGAATTGAGAACCCTTACGGTCAAAGAGTTTCACCTTTGTATCCTAGTATAATTCTCTGAGAATTGCCTTCGAGTATTTCTATCGATCGCCACTCATACTCGTTATGACACTATATAGAAAGAACGAGATCGCGCTACCATGCAACAGCAAATGCAACAATACATGGAATGGATGAAAACCGTCAATGGGTAATCTTTGCAGTCGATCGTCAATGGATTGGATGTTGCCAACACAGAGGTTACGCTGCCAGAGTTCGGAAAGAAAGCGGGGGAGCAGGTAGATATTTCCAGAAAAGAGTGAAACCTAACCCCGCAGCGATCGCAAAGCTTCCCGCAATAACTCTCGGTGCATCAAGGCACGATCGACCAAAGAGGCAATGCGATCGCGCCTTAGCGGCGATCCGTTGGCATACTGTTCCAACCACACTCTCGCGATTTCGTTAGCATCCTCGGGGATATCGTCCATCTTCCATCCCGGCATTTCCAACTCTTCCCTCAATCGATCGATTTTCGGATCGTAGCTGAGGGCAAAACAGCGACACCCTTCTGCCGCCGCCATAATCAAACTGTGTAAGCGCATCCCAATCGCCATTTCCACCCCTTGAAAAACCCCCTTTAACTGGCGCGGATCGGTCAAACTCAAAATCTGGCTGTTTCCAGCTAATCGATCATGAAGAAAACGAGCGATTTCAAGATCTTGACTCGGTTGAAACGGTAAAAGTAAGATCAACGCACCTGTAGCTTTTTGCACTGTAATAACAGCGCGGGTCAAAGTTTCCAACCGTTGGGGGGTCAATTTCGGGTGCGATCGCAGCGTCACCGCCACTCGAGGGGCGGGTAAATCCCACAACCCCTTCACGGGCAAGCTTTCCAGTGCCCATACTGGATCGGGGGCTAATAGTGCGGGAACGTTCCACTCCTGAAGCTGGAATGCTGACGCCCGATCGCGAACGCTAACCGCCTGACATCCCGAAAACGCCCGACGGGCAACCCATTTCGTCAGCGATCGATTCAACGGTCCGATTCCCTGCGCCCAAGCGATCGTCTGTAACCCAAACCCCTGAGCCAGTCCCATCAATCCCGTATAATACAAAGGATTGAGAGCGCTAGTGGCATCTTGAACCAGCGATCCGCCACCCCAGATCAACAAATCCGATCGCCGCAGCAACGGCAACACCCGCAGCGATTTACGCGGACAAACTTCCACCTGGTAGCGATCGCGAGTTTGCTTGGGATTGCCCGACAGCACTACAGGCGTCACGCACTCGGGCAGCATTTGCAACAAAGACGCCAGCAACGCCTCATCGCCCCCATTTCCCATCCCGTAATACCCGCACAAAACCCCTCGCATTTGACCCATCACTGCCCGCACCTAACTTTTACAAGTAATAATTTGGTAGGATGTGTTGAGGCACGAAACGCACCATCACCAATTACCCATTACCCATTAACATTTTCCACCCGAGAGGTAATCAAACGATTCATCCAAGTTTCCAAATACTGGCGATTGGCTTGCTGCTGTTCCAAATCCGTCGTCTCTAAAGGGTAGGGAGCGAGTCCTTTAATTGCCGCCGTGGTGACGCAAAACATAGACTT
Organism: Oscillatoriales cyanobacterium M59_W2019_021; assembly: GCA_015295945.1. Taxonomy (GTDB): domain Bacteria; phylum Cyanobacteriota; class Cyanobacteriia; order Cyanobacteriales; family Geitlerinemataceae; genus DVED01. The sequence continues at coordinate 7,302 of DVED01000151.1, forward strand.
TTGAAACGTCTGGCAAATTTGCACCCGCAAATCGTCTTCGTTTCGTTTGCTTTTCCGAAACACTGCGTGCAAGTATTCGGGAATAAAATGCCGCATATCTTGCATGAGTTGAGTGGGCGGAATCCCCGCACCGCCGATTGGTAAGGGATCGGCATACAAAGCACCGTAGGTAAAATCGCTTTGATACAGGGGAATTTGATAAGCTTGCGCGTTGTAGGAAATCGTCCCAGGAAAGGGCGTTCCTCGGAAGAATACAGCTTCGACATAGGGAACGGCAGTATCCATTAAAAAGGTTAATCCTGCCGATTTAGGAAGGATATCGTAAGTTTTACCTTTGATTTTGACGGCATAGGTAATTGGCTTGCTAGCATCGGCAACCAAGCCATCGAGAATGTGTTGGACGACTTGGGGAATGGTTTTAATTTCACCGCGATCGTAGCGATCGGACAGCGACATAAACATATCGCTCATCACCCGCCAAAACTGTCCCAAAGCGCTGTAGTAGGACATCATTCTCACTTGCTCGGGCAAAAATTCTGGAAATAGCTTGTGCAAGCCGAGTATGAAAATATTATTTTTAAATTTTGCTTGAATTGCCGCTTCTGCTAGTTGCTTGAATTCTGGCGTATCGACATACGAATCCAGTCCGCCGCCCCCATGCCAAAACATCGCTTTCATGCAATATTCGGCATATTCAAAGTTAATGCGATCGTGCCACCAATGACGGAATAATTTTTGAAAATTAACGTCCCCGTTAAAATATTTAAAAAATGGAAAAAAAACCAAAAACTGATTTTTGGATATGTAAATAAGATTGCGAGAGTAAGCATCGAGAACGATGCCGTAACTTTTGAGAATGCCGACGACTTCCAGAACGTTTTCGGGCGAGTCTTTGAGGAGAGCTTCGCCCGATTCCAATCGATGAACGTACTCGGCTAAGGGATGTTTGGACGGTTGAATTTTATCGGCACTTAACATAATTGGTCATTAGTCATTGGTCACTGGTCATTGGTCATTGGTCATTTGGGGTTTGAAGTAATAAGTAATAAGTTTGGGGTTTGGGGTTGGTCAATTACCCATTACCCATTACCTCTTAGTCGCGGGTCATCGATACCCGTTCGTTGACTGAAACGTGCGGTCTACCGTAGTCGGTGACGAGGGAGGCAATTTGCGGTTCGCTCCAGCGCGACATCCAATTGGGGACGATTCCCAGGACGATAATAAATAAGGATAGGACGATCGCCGGAATGCGATCGCCCCACCGCACCGGAGGCAAGTCGGTAACGGCATCCGAGAGACGACCGAAAAAGACCTTATTAATCATCAACAAGAAGTACACGGCAGTCAAACCCGTGCCCACCATGCACAGTAACGTGGGAATGGGAAACAGGGGGAAACTGCTGCGGAAGATCAAAAATTCGGCGATAAAGCCCACCATACCGGGAATCCCGGCACTTGCCATCGCACCCAAAATCATCAAACTGCCAATCCACGGCAAACCGCGTTCCGGGTTGAGCAAACCCCGCAACTGGTTGACATCGCGAGTTTTCGCCTTTTTGTAAACAATACCCACCAGGAAAAATAGCAACGCCGAAATCAAGCCGTGGGACACCATTTGGCATACTGCTGCCAGGAGACTGAGGCGGGTAGTCGCAGCAGCCGCCAGCAGGACGAACGCCATGTGAGCGATCGAAGAATAAGCCACCACCTTTTTCATATCCTGTTGGGCGATGGCACAAGATGCCCCGTACAAGGCGCTAACCGCCGCCCAAATCGCCAACCACGGCGCCAGATACGCCCAAGCTTCCAGAAATAAACCAATTCCAAACCGCAGCAAGCCGTAGGTTCCCAATTTCAACAATACCCCTGCCAACAGCATGGAAACCGGGGTTGAGGCTTCGACGTGGGCGTCGGGCAACCACGTATGGAAGGGGAAGAATGGGACTTTGATGCCGAATCCGATCAGCAAGACGATTAGTAGGGGTAGCTGTGTCTTTAACGGAATGGCAGCAGAACGCAACTGCTCGTAGTCGAAACTTTCAGTTCCGGCAACCCACACCACCCCTAAGAAGGCGATCAAAATTAAAATTCCGGAAACGGCGGTATAAATGAGAAACTTGGTTGCCGCGTAACCCCGTCGCTGTCCGCCCCAAATGGCGATGAGAAAGTAGAGGGGGATGATTTCCAGTTCGTAGAATAGGAAAAAGAGCAATAAATCTTGTGCCAGAAATGCCCCGGTGACGCCGACATTTAAGAGCAAGATCAGAGCGTAGTAAAACCGAGGGCGATCGAGGGTGGGACTGCTAGAGGCGATCGCGATAACCGTCAGCAAGCTATTGAGAAATAACAAAGGCAGCGATAAACCGTCTAGTCCCAACTGGTAGTTTAATCCCAACCAGTCTACCCACGGCACGAACTCGGTAAACTGCATTCCCGGTTGGCTCGGATCGAATTGCACGGCGATCGCGATCGTCAGCACGAGAAGAATACTCGAGACGATCGTCGAGATCGATCGGTACTGCCTCGAATCGAGAGATCTCGGTCCGAATCCAATCAGAACTGCCGCAATAAACGGTATCCAAATTAAAGCGCTGAGCATTTTATGGAATTTTGTTAGTGGTTAGTGGTTATTGGTCATTTGTTATTAGGGGTTCGGGGTTTGGGGTGGGTCATTGCTAGTTGCTAGTTGCTAGTTGCTAGTTGCTTTCTTCTCCCCCTGCCTCCCCTGCTCAAGAAAGCTCCCTCTGCCTCCCCCTGCTCAAGAAAGCTCCCCCAGCTCCCCCGGCTTTCTTACCCATTACCACTGCAAGCCAAAGAGCCATCCCATCGCTACCAGCACCAGTACCCCCGCTCCCGCCAAGATGGTGAGAACGTAGAACTGAGACTGACCGGACACGTTGTATTTCAACGCTTGTCCGCTGAAGAGGGTTGCCAATCCGACGAAGTTCACTGCACCATCGACGACGTAGCGATCGAACCAGGATGTCAATTTCGACGATGTGACGACCAACCACACCACGGTCAATTCGTAAACGCGCTCGATATAAAAGTCGTATGCCAGCAAATCCTGAAAGAACCGCTGAGTGCGATCGCTCGGTCTCGCCCAAAATCGTCGCAGTTGCAGCTTCGCACCGATAGTACAACCCACCACACCTGACAGAACCAGCAACGGCATCGCCACCCGAATCAAGGGTAAATCGGCATTCTCTAAAGGGGCGATCGGACTGAGCCACAACGACCAGCGAATGGGAACTGCCGGGACTAGAACGGCGACGACCGTTAAAGCCACCATCGGCACTGCCATCGGCCAAGCCACCTCCGGAGTCCGGCGGGTTTTTGGATGCGGATCTCCCAAAAATACCAAGCGGAACACGCGGGTAAAATTCAGCGCCGTCAGCGCGTTAACCAACATCAGCAGCGCCAGCAGCCCTCCCGAAATCTCCCACGACCCGCTCATCCAACGCTGCATCGTCCAAAAGATGCCCATCGGCAGGAAGGCGACCAAACTCGCCCCCCCCACGACAAATGCCGTCGTCGTTGCCGGCATCCGCGACCACAATCCCCCCATTTCGGTAATATTTTGATTGCTGGTCGTTAAAATGATCGAACCGATGCTCATAAACATCAAGGCTTTGCCGATGGCGTGGGCGAACAGCAGCAAGAAGGCAATATCTACGTGTCCCAGTCCGACAGCAACGAAGACCAGTCCCAAGTAAGCGCTAGTCGAATGGGATAAGGCACGTTTGATATCGATTTGGGCGATCGCCATTAACGACGCCCCCACTGCTGTCACCGAGCCGATGGCAATCAGCACTGTCGAGGCGATCGGAGACAGGGTAAAAATCGGCTCCAGCTTAATTAAAACGTAAGCCCCCATGGACACCACCACGGAGTTGCGGATAATCCCCGCTGGATTGGGACCTTCCATTGCCTCGTCCAACCACAGATTCAGCGGAAACTGCGCGCATTTCCCCGTCGGTCCGGCAATCAGTGCCAAGCCGATCCAGGTTGCCGTCCACGTTGAAATCGGAGCGGTTTCTACCCACGTTTCCAACTCGCTGAAATCCAGTCCCGCCCCGTAGCTGGACAGGGCAACAATCCCCATCAGCAAGATGAGATCTCCCACCCGTTTGGTTAAGAAGGCATCTTTAGCCGCTTTGACCACCAAAGGCTGAGCATACCAAAACCCCACCAATAGGTAGGTCGAGAGGGTCATCATTTCCAATAGGGCATAACTGAGGAAAAGCGAGTCGCTGATGGCAATCCCGCTCAATGCCGCCTCGAAAAAGCCCATCAATCCGTAGAACCTTGCCAGTGCCCAATCTTTTTCTAAGTAACCCAAACCGTAAATTTGCGCTAACAGGCAGATTCCCGTTACCAGTTCCATCGCCCCCAAACTGACGGGAGACAATTCGACGGTCAGCGATAAGTCTAAGTCCGCCGCCTGGAACCAGTGGAAGACCAACTGGTGGGTGGGTTGACCCCAGCTTTGCCAAAAGGCAACCGTCCCGTGAACGAACGCCAAAAAGGTCATCAATAGGTTGATGTAAGCGCCCGGTCTCGGTCCGGTGCGACGGATGGTTCCGCTCGACCAGGGAAGCGTTAAAGCCGCGCCAATTAAGCCGTAAAAGGGGACGAACCAAAAGGTTTGGAGGAAAAAATCATTCATTAAAAGTTCCATGCAGAATCGCAATCGAGAATGCTATCTCCTAGCTCCGCGCCGACGATCGCGGTTTGGGGCAAGGGGTCGGTCTTTCCCAGAAATTTTGCTTAAAAATATCGTTGTTACTTATTGCATTGTGGGTTGGGAACGAGCCATATTTTTCCATCGACCTCGAGGTCGATCGAGTCAAGGGATGAATGGCGGGGGTTGGGGATGAGAATCCCGTCCGGGGCGATCGCTCGGCGGACTAGCGAGCGCATCCCCGACCGCCAATCCTAGGACGATCCCACTTCAAGAACATCCCACCTCGAAACACGATCGTCGCCATGCTAGCAGTCGCATTCAGCCGTCATAGCTTCAACAACAGAGATTTCATTCCCTTTGCCAACCGCTAGGAACGAATTCGATTCTTAACGCTCCGATACCGTACGGATTGGCGAACGCCTTGACTCGTTTGGCATGGGTTTTTCGGAGTGCTAGACTCTACGGCTTCAACAGGCATCGCCAAATACTGATAGGATGGATCTAGCGTTGAATCGATTCCCGAGCGACAGGGATCGATTTTACGGCTTGCAGTATTTGTACCTATTCAAGGAAGGATAGCCCAGATTTCCATCTCGGCGATCGCCCGAGGTCTCAAAGCTCTCATCATTATATATAAATCCGTACCCTTTTTCGTTTCTAGAGCGTTGGCTCTAGGTTGATCGTCGCGAGTCTTCCACTGTTAAGTTTCATTAAACTATCGAATATAAAAAAATAATAATGTTTTATATTGTCAAATGAACCAAGCTTGACTATGATTTTTTTGAGGGAATAAAAGAATCGCCTTTGCCGTCACGATTTTTGCCATCTGGAAATTTATTCGGTGTTCAGTGGAATAAGTATTCTGACGTAGAGGCACTCTGTTTGTCCGACCAGAGAGCTGCTTGGGTAATCCAATCGCCTTAGCCTTAGAGATAGCGACAGGTTGAAGACAATAACAGTTAGCTCGTTTGGGCCAGGAAACTCGTCAAGAGCGTTCTGGTCGAATTGAGTCGCGTTCCTGTTTGCCAGCCTCAAGACGGGCGATCGACGGACAAACAATTGCCAACTCGCACGTTGATTCAAATTTAATGGAGGAAATCGAACAATGCCAATTGCTGTGGGAATGATCGAAACCCTAGGCTTTCCCGCCGTTGTGGAAGCTGCCGACGCCATGGTGAAAGCCGCTCGCGTCACCTTAGTCGGATACGAAAAAATCGGTTCGGGTCGCGTGACAGTGATCGTTCGGGGCGATGTCTCCGAAGTTCAAGCATCGGTCTCTGCGGGGATTGAAGGTGCCAAACGAGTGAACGGCGGAGAAGTCCTCTCCACGCACATCATCGCGCGTCCGCACGAAAACCTGGAGTACGTTCTGCCCATTCGCTACACCGAGGAAGTCGAGCAGTTCCGAACGTATTAGCCGATTACCTCGGTTCCCCGCACTCTCGATCGAGACCATCAACGATCGAGACCCCCGGACATAGGATAAATTTTAGGAGTCAAAATTCATGGCAATTGCCGTTGGAATGATCGAAACGCTGGGATTCCCAGCGGTTGTGGAGGCAGCTGACGCCATGGTGAAAGCCGCTCGCGTCACCTTAGTCGGATACGAAAAAATTGGCACCGGTCGCGTAACGGTGATCGTGCGCGGAGATGTCTCCGAAGTGCAAGCTTCGGTGGGGGCTGGGGTCGAGTCCGTCAAGCGTGTCAATGGCGGTCGCGTGCTTTCGACCCACATCATTGCTCGCCCCCACGAAAACTTAGAGTACGTCTTGCCGATTCGCTATACCGAAGCCGTGGAGCAGTTCCGAGAAAGCGTTGGCGCGCCGCGTTCGTTGCGCAGACCGTAAGCAATGCAAATTGCTAAAGTTCGGGGTACGGTCGTCAGTACGCAAAAGCTCCAAAGTCTTACGGGCGTCAAGTTGCTGATGGTGCAATTCATCGATGAAGCGGGGCAAGTCCTGCCCCGATACGAGGTGGTTGCCGACTCGGTGGGGGCGGGTTTGGATGAATGGGTCTTGATCAGTCGTCGGGCGATCGCCCCTCAGCCGGAAAACGACCTGCGTCCGATCGATGCCATGGTCGTCGGGATTATCGATACGGTTACCGTGGAAAATCGTCGGCTGTATAGCAAAAAAGACGAATATCGCTAAAGCTGTACTTGGGGAAACATCGGGGTTTGCCCTCGCAGAACCGATGGGCGGATTTCCCAAGAGCTATGCGTGGGTTGCCGAGCAAAAGTATTAGGAGGATTTTGAGAGATGGTCGTCCGCAGTAGCGCGGCGGTGCCAACTCCGCGATCGACAAGCTTAACCGAACCGAACATTCACGAAACGGCTTACGTTCATTCGTTCTCGAACATTATTGGGGACGTGCGAGTCGGAGAGAACGTGTTAATCGCTCCGGGGACGTCGATCCGCGCCGAAGAAGGGTCTCCCTTTCATATCGGTCGGGGAACGAACATCCAGGACGGGGTTATCGTTCACGGTTTGGAAAAGGGTCGGGTGGTTGGCGACGACGGACAAGAATATTCGGCATGGATTGGCGATAATACCTGCATCGCTCACCTGGCGCTGATTCACGGACCGGTCTACATTGGCAACGACTGCTTTATCGGCTTTCGTTCCACCGCGTTCAACGCTCGGGTGGGTTCGGGTTGTATCGTCATGATGCACGCCTTGATTCAGGACGTAGAGATTCCGCCCGGAAAGTACGTGCCGTCCGGATCGGTGATTACCAGCCAACAGCAAGCCGATCGATTGCCCGACGTGCGAGAAGCCGATCGCCAGTTTGTCCGTCATATCGTTGCCATTAACGAAGCTTTGCGAGCCGGAAACCGCCAGACGGGCGATCCGGCTCGTTCGATGTCAAATGGAACGCATCAAACCCCAGAGACTGGCGCTGCCCCCAACGGCGTCAGTCCCACCACTTACAGAACGCTCATGGAGGATGGAAACGTGAATGCAGAAATCGTCGCGCAGGTCAAATCGCTGCTGGCACAAGGCTATCGCATCGGTACGGAACACGCCGACAAGCGCCGCTTTAAAACCAGTTCTTGGTTGAGCTGTCCGGCGTTCCAAGGACAGCGTGCCGACCAGGTGCTGGCAGAATTGCAAGCTTGCCTTGCCGAACACGCAGGAGAATACGTGCGCTTGATCGGCATCGACCCCAAAGCTAAGCGTCGGGTGTTGGAAGTCCTGATTCAAGATCCGACCAACAGCTCTCCGGCTCGCGGCTCGACCCCCACAAAATCCTTCCGCAGCAGCCACACCTCGTCGAACGGTCAAACGGCTTCTGCCGTCGGCAGTTTGAGCGCCCAAACGGTGCAGCAAGTGCGATCTCTTCTGCAACAAGGCTACGGCATCGGCACTGAACACGCCGACAAGCGTCGCTTCAAAACCAGTTCCTGGCTGAGTTGCGCCCCCATAGAAGGCAAGCGAGAAGCCGACGTGCTGTCTCATCTAGAAGCCTGTCTTGCCGAACACGCGGGAGAGTACGTGCGCTTAATCGGTATCGATACCCAAGCCAAGCGCCGAGTGTTAGAGACGATTATTCAAGACCCCAACGGTCAGATCGCGCCGAGTTCCTCGAGTAACGGCTCTTACAGTAGCAACCCAGCGTCCTCTAGCTCTAGTAACGGTCGGGGGGCTTCTGCCGTCGGCAGTTTGAGCGCCCAAACGGTGCAGCAAGTGCGATCGCTGCTGCAACAAGGCTATCGCATCAGCGCGGAACACGCCAACAAGCGTCGCTTCAAAACCGGTTCTTGGCTGAATTGCGCCCCCATCAATGGCACGCGGGAATCTGAAGTGCTGTCGCAGCTAGAAGCCTGCCTCGCCAACCATGCTGGGGAATATGTGCGCTTGATCGGCATCGACCCCCAAGCCAAACGTCGGGTGTCGGAAACGATTATCCAAGATCCCGCCGATGTGTTGGCATCGACTCCAGCAGGCTCGAAATCCAGCTATTCTAACAACACCAGTCCCAGCTATAGCAACAGTCCCACCTACCCCAGCCGCAGCCAGAAGAATAAGACTTCTAACGGCGCCGTGTCCTCGAAGAAACTGAGTGCGGAAACTGTGGAACAAGTGCGCTCGCTGCTGCAACAAGGCTATCGCATCAGCACGGAACACGCCGACAAGCGTCGCTTTAAAACCAGTTCTTGGTTGAGTTGCGCCCCCATTCAAGGTACGCGGGAAGCCGAAGTGCTGTCGCAGCTAGAAGCCTGCCTCGCCGACCATACCGGGGAGTACGTGCGCTTGATCGGCATCGACCCCCAAGCCAAACGTCGGGTGCTAGAAACCATCGTCCAAGAGCCGGTGATGGCTTAGGATCGGGTACTTCATCTCGAAGCCAGAGGAAAGCAGAACGGCAGCCGGTGGAATTCCGGAATATTCTCCTTTCCTCGTCCATTTTTTTTCAAGGCTTGAATGCATACTCGATCGGCTATGAATTTGCAGACCCTACCCTCGATCGGGTTGGGGTGGGATGCCCATCCTTCCCCAGCGATCGCCAGCGGCGACGTGACGATTCATCCAGGTGCGGCGATCGCCCCTGGTGTCATCCTCCAAGCGGCTCCCAACAGTCGAATTACGATCGCCGACGGGGTTTGCATCGGTATAGGCGCGGTTTTGAACGCTTATGACGGCACGATTTCCATCGAAAGCGGCGCGACTCTCGGTGCGGGGGTCTTAATCGTCGGTGGCGGCACTGTCGGCACTCGCGCTTGCGTGGGAGCAGCGACGACGATTTTTAACCAGTCGATCGCTCCTTGGCAAGTCGTTCCGGCGGGTTCTTTAATCGGCGACTCCAGCCGCCATCCCGATGGAGAAGAAGCGGCTACCTCGAATGGTGATCGCCATTCGGCTGGCAATTGCTTGACGGACGCGGGAGAACTCGATGACTACTGGCAAACGCCAACGGAAGATGCTCCGGCTGTGTCAGATGTCCCGTTAGAAGGTGCGGCGGTCGCAACTAGAGAAGTGGCAACTGGAGAAGCTGAAGCCTCGGGAACTGACAGCAGGGGTGGCAATACTCCCAAAGGGAGTCGCTTGCGCGATCGCGAAGCGGCGAACGACAACGCCCAAGCTCAAAAGCCTGCCGAACCCCAGAAAGAGAAAGCTAAGGCGGCAGGGGAAGAAGAAACCCCCGTCTACGGTCAAGTTTACGTGAACCGAATTTTATATACGATTTTCCCCCAAGGTCGTTCTCCGAATTCGTCTTCATAAGTGCCGGGGGAGACGGGAAAATGGAAGGCGATCTCGCTTCCATTCCCTCGCTAGGTCACGAGCTTACGATCGTCCCGGCAGTCTCAGTCCTTCGACAGCAGCACGGTATTCTTCCACAGCGGGGGTATAGGCAATTGGCAGTACGGCGACTACATTTTCGTGAGGTCGAGGAATGATCACCCAACTTTCAAGGGTCGCACCGTAGGTTTTTTCGACGGCATCGATGCCTGCGTCCATCGCAGTTTTGACTTCAGAAACATCGCCGCGAATGAGGACGGTAAATCGGGCGCTGCCCACTCGAATATACCCGACGAGGGTGACTCGACCGGCTTTGACCATGGCGTCGGCTGCTGCCAAAATTCCCGGAAAACCTTTCGTTTCGATCGAGCCAACTGCTTGTTCTGCCATGACGCTCTCTTCTCCAAGTTTAATTCGCGTTCGTTCGCTAACAATTGTACAAGTTTAGACCTGTATTTTTTCGTTTTGTGCGTTTATCTCAAGGGATTTTACAAGTTGATATTAGAGAGCGGATTCCTCCGTAGAAACTCCCCAACAATTTTACGGGTACGTTGACATGAGGAGAACGATATTCCGAGAGCCTAAATTCTCGAACTCCCGAACTTCTGAACTCCTGAACTCCCGAACTCCTTATCTAAAGGGTTCGCTGACTTCGGTATATTCGATCGGCAGAACGGCAACTACATTTTCGGGAGGATTGGGAACGATGTAATGGGTGACGACTTCGCCGCCGAATACGTTCTCAGCGGCTTTGATTCCAGCATCCAAAGCAGGCGTCACTTCCGAAATCGGTCCGCGAATGGCAACCACAAAGTGACCGGATTCGGCAATATCGTAATAAACGAGGGTCACTCGTGCGGCTTTGACCATGGCATCGGAAGCAGCAAGGATTGCGGGAAAACCTATAGTTTGAATCACACCAACGGCAACGGGCATTCGTCTCTCCTCTAGGATAGGTATGTCTTCTCCCAATTGTACGAGTTGAGGCGGCATCTGTTACTCGTTTGGGCGGCAAAGGAAGTTAACTTCCAGATAGACTTGCCGCTGGCTTTTTCGTTAAGTTTTTTTACCTATTTTTATGGGATATTAATTAATTTTATGTCTGGTAAAAGAAAAGATCGTCTGCCACGAGAGACGATCGAAAAAATTTCTAAAAAAAATGTAAAAAGCGTGATAGGATAAAAACTCAAGAAAACCAATTAATCGGCAGCTTTCTCGTGCAGAGCGATCGCCCGATCGTTCGAGGTTTGCCATCACAAAATAGAGCCTCTCAGTCAAGGAGGAAAGACTTCAATGGTACAAGCAAAATCATCGGCTGGCTTTAACGCTGGCGTTCAGGACTATCGCCTGACCTACTACATGCCGGAGTACACGCCCAAGGATACCGACCTCCTGGCAGCCTTCCGGTTTATCCCCCAACCCGGCGTTCCTCCCGAAGAAGCCGCCGCAGCTATTGCCGCAGAATCCTCCACCGGAACTTGGACGACGGTGTGGACTGACGGTCTGACCGACCTCGATCGCTACAAAGGGCGCTGCTACGACATCGAGCCGGTTGCTAACGAAGATAATCAATATATTGCTTTTATTGCTTATCCTTTAGACTTATTTGAAGAAGGGTCGGTCACCAATATGCTGACCTCCCTGGTGGGCAACGTATTCGGGTTCAAAGCCCTGCGCGCCTTGCGCTTGGAAGACTTGCGGGTTCCCATCGCTTACCTGAAAACCTTCCAAGGACCGCCCCACGGCATCGTCGTCGAGCGCGACAAACTGAACAAATACGGTCGTCCCCTGTTGGGTTGCACCATCAAACCCAAACTGGGTCTGTCGGCGAAAAACTACGGTCGCGCCGTTTACGAATGCTTGCGCGGCGGTTTGGACTTCACCAAAGACGACGAAAACATCAACTCCCAGCCCTTCATGCGCTGGCGCGATCGCTTCTTATTCGTTCAAGAAGCCATCGAAAAAGCTCAAGCGGAAACCGGAGAAGTTAAAGGTCACTACTTAAACGTCACCGCTCCCACCTGCGAGCAAATGATGCAACGCGCCGAATTCGCCAAAGAAATCGGCACGCCCATCGTCATGCACGACTTCCTCACCGGTGGTTTCACCGCCAACACCACCCTGGCGAAATACTGCCGCGACAACGGTCTGTTGCTGCACATCCACCGTGCCATGCACGCGGTCATCGACCGTCAGAAAATCCACGGCATCCACTTCCGCGTCCTCGCCAAGTGCTTGCGGATGTCCGGCGGCGACCACCTACACTCCGGTACGGTTGTGGGCAAACTCGAAGGTGAAAAAGGCATCACCATGGGCTTCGTCGATTTGATGCGCGAAGACCACGTCGAAGAAGATCGCGCTCGCGGCATCTACTTCACCCAAGATTGGGCGTCCATGCCCGGCGTGATGCCCGTGGCATCCGGCGGTATCCACGTCTGGCACATGCCTGCCCTGGTGGAAATCTTCGGCGACGACTCCTGCTTGCAGTTCGGTGGTGGCACCTTGGGTCACCCCTGGGGCAACGCACCCGGTGCAACCGCCAACCGCGTGGCATTGGAAGCTTGCATCCAAGCTCGGAACGAAGGTCGCAACCTCATGCGCGAAGGTGGCGATGTCATCCGCGACGCTTGCAAGTGGTCGCCCGAACTGGCTGCGGCTTGCGAACTGTGGAAAGAAATCAAGTTCGAGTACGAAGCGATCGATACCGTCTAATCCGCAGTCCTCTGGTATAAGAGGTTGGGAAAACCCCTGTGGAGGCGACATGAATCTAAAATGGGTGGCTCGAGAAACGGCTAAAACCGTGCAGAATTACCTGACGTATCAGGCTGTGCGGATCGCCATCGACCAATTGAACGAAACCAATCCTGGTTTGGCAATTTGGTTGCGCCAACACTCGGCTAACAACAACTTTCAAGATGCCGAAGCGTATATCGAAGGGTTATTGTTAGCCAACAAAGAGTTGGGGCTGCGAATTATGACCGTGCGGGAAGAACTGGCTCAAACCGCCCTGGACTTTCTCACCGAGCGCGTTCGCAGTAGCATCCACGAGGCGAATATCGAACATCGCCGTCACCTGTTGGAGCGCATGACGCAATCCGCACCTCCCACCTCTTCCCCACCAGCGGAGTCTTCCCATCCCGAGTTGGATCTCAACGAACCAACCGATCGATCGATAGATTAATTTGACTGAGTAGGAACCCAAATGAAAACTTTACCCAAAGAGCGTCGTTACGAAACCCTCTCTTATCTGCCCCCGCTGAGCGACCAGCAAATCGCCAAGCAGATCGACTACATGCTCGAGCAAGGGTACATCCCCGGTATCGAGTTCAACGAAACCTCTGCGGCAGACGAGCATTATTGGACGATGTGGAAGCTGCCTTTGTTCAACGCACGCACTTCTCAAGACGTTCTCAGCGAAGTCCGCGAGTGCCGTGGCGAATACTCCAACTGCTACATCCGCGTCGTCGGTTTCGACAACATCAAGCAGTGCCAGATGATCAGCTTCATCGTCTACAAACCCGGTATGAGCCGCTACTAAGTTAGTTGCCCCAGATCTCCATAGAAGGGAGAAAAAATTAAAACTAGAGTGAGAATTTATTTTCTAGTTTTCGATTGCCCGACAGACTGATAGTTGTCAGTTTGTCGGGATTTTTCGATTGCATGAACTTTGTGGATTGGCAAAAAAGAGTGTCGAGCAAATGCTACGCCCCTACAGAAATTCGTCATCAGGACAGTAGCGACTGCTATAACGCGACTGTGAAACTAGAATCCCTTGGGTTCTACGCATGAGAAGTGTCAAACCCAATTGGTATTACTCACGGGAACCGGGTACTGCAACACCCCTTCGTACATCGCTTCCAACTCGGTAATATTTTTGCTGAGGGTATACCGTTCTAATACGCGCTGCCGCGCCTTATAGCCCAGTAATCCCGTCATTTCGGGATGGTCGCGAAACAACGGCAATAGGGTTTGTAATTGCGCCGTCACCCGTTGGGGATTGAGAATCACTCCCGCACCGTCGGCTAAAGCTTCGCCATCTGCCCCCGCATCGGTTGCCACGCTTGCCAAACCGCATGCCATCGCCTCGAGAAGCGATAGCGACAGTCCTTCCACCAAGGAAGGCAAAATAAAAACATCCGACCCTCGGAGAATGTTAATTCGCTGTCGTTCGTTGCCCACAAAACCGAACCACAAAATGCCGGATTCCGACCCGTAGCTTGCCATCAGCGACGATGCCAGCGGTCCGTCGCCGACGATGAGTAATTTACTGTCCGAACCCATTTCCGACTGTTTCCAGGCCTTGAGGAGGGCTTCGACGTTCTTTTCTAAAGCGATGCGACCTTGATACACAAAGATGCGTCCGGCGTTTAATTCTGCCTTTAAATTGGACGGACCTGGCGAGTATTTCAGGGCGTCTACACCGTTGGGGATGACGGCGACGCGATGTGGGGGGACGCCCAACCGGACGAGGATGTCCCGTTGGATGTGGGAAAAGACGATCGTGCGATCGTAGTGGGCTAGGAAGGGGGCGTACAGTTGATAGGTGAGGTGTTGGGTGCTGGCAGTGAGGGTGGAACGTTTGCGATCGAAAGGCGGATGGAAGGTTGCCACCAGCGGCAAATTTAACTCCTCGCAAATTTCCGGTAACAAGAAATCCAACGGAGAGAGGGTCAGCGAAGCGTGAACCAAATCGGGTTTGAGTTGACGCAACGACTGGGCGAGGACTTTACTCGATTTGAAGGTAGGGATGGTGTAGAGGGTTGATTTGTAGAGACAGGGGAGGGGAACTTCCGGACAGGAAGGCCAAGATCGATCTTCGGTATGAGAGGCGATGGCACTGCCTCTTGACGATAAGAGGGGATTTTCAAAGGGCGAAGCGTCTTGGGCAAAATGCAGAAAACTGACGTGATGTCCTCGTTCGAGGAGGGCATTAGTAACTTCGCGACTGTAGGTGACGTTGCCACAAAAGGGCGATTTCTTTCCCAGCCAAGCAATGTGCATTTAAGTTCTGTATTCTAAAACATCGATCGGGCGCGATCGGCGTTCACCTCTAACGTCAGCTTGTTGGCAGCAAGCGATCGACGCTGAGAAGCGAGCGCTGACGGCTGAATTCTTAAAGTTTATTAAAATTATTTAAGCTATTTAAGCGCCTGACCGGAAATATACCAGGTTATCAGCCCTGCGGCTACTACGATCGCCGCCAAGCTTAGCAAAACGACGCGGACGCCAACGTAAGCCTCGGCAATTCCCGTCAGTGCTAGGGGCAAACTCAGGGCGATATTGACGGCATTGTTCTGCAAGCCGAACACCTTTCCCCGCAATTCTTCCGGGGTTTCCGCTTGGATGGTGGTTTGCATGGGAATCGCTACCAGTGCCCCGCAGAACCCCATCGTGGCAATCAGCACTAGGGTAGGGATGAGTTGTTGGGTAAAGAAGCTCATACCTGCCAAAGACGCGGCAATGCCGATCGATCCCACGCCGCTGAGGAGGCGACGGGGGAACTGATGACCGACGTGTCCCACCCCCAACGCGCCAACTGCCATTCCCACCCCTGCCGCCGCCAGCAGGAACCCGAATTGGGTCGATTTGATCGCCGGCATAATTTCGGCAAGGCGGACGGCGAGGACGGTGAGGGAGGCAAACACGCAAAACAGGACGATCAGTTGGATTAAGGCGCTGCGAACTCGAGTATGGTCGTTGAGAAAGCGCAAACCGTCTTTAAGATCTTGCCAGAATTGAGAGAAGGTCGTGTCGTGGGATTGTACTTTTTCGTGGGGACGAATTAACAATAGGAGGAGTCCGGCAATGGCGTAACTGCCGCCAACTGCCAGTTCTTTACCGAACCCCAACGGGTTGAGAAAGCGATCGGCGAGTGCTAGCATGGGTTCACCCACGGCAAACCCGACGATGACCGATGCCATTGCCGTGGTGGTATACAGGGAATTTGCCGAGAGTAAATCCTGCTTTGGGACGATCAGGGGAATGACGGATTGTTCGGCAGGCGCGAAAAATTGGGTGAGGGTGGAAACCAAAAACGTGACTGCCAGCAGGACGGCAAATCCCAAGGGTATCCCAGCGATCAGCTGTCCCCCACACAGCCACAATAATGTGGGAATGGCGAAAACCAATCCCCCGCGCAATAAATTGGTGACAACTAATACGGATTTTTTCGAGTGGCGATCGACAAAAATCCCCGCCAAGAAACCGAATAAGACTGCCGGGATGGTAAAGGCGATGGTGATTGCCGAAACCCACCCGCTAATGCTCTGATTTTCCCCCTGAAATTGCGCGGTGACAATGGCGATCGTCAGTACCAAATAGACTTTATCGGCGAGTTGCGAAAAAACTTGTCCGCTCCACAGCGCCAAAAAGTTACGATTTTTGAGGACGGCAGCGAACCCCGCAGTGGATTCGGTCTCGGGTTCGGGTGGGTTGCCGTTTGGGAGAGTTTCGATTAGCGGGTCGATCGGCTGGAGATCGGGGTCGGACAGGGGTTTCATAACTGTGAGGGATGATCGGCGAGGGGCAACGACAACCCGCCTTGGAAGTCGCGAAACAGACGCGGGGCATCTTCTTAAGAGTGTTTCACATTTTCGGGAAACTGGCTAGGCGAAGTGGCGATCGTCCGGAAAATGACTCGAGTTTTATCGCCTCGCATCGAAGTTAAATCACTTAAGTTGCGTCTCGGCAAACGCGCATTCAACGGTAACTTTTAAGTTACTTTTTGCCGTTCCTTTAGTGATATAAGGAACGCCACATTCTCCCCCAACTTCTAAGCCGAATTCTAGGGTGACTTTGCGAATATATAAAAGTTCAAAACAATCCCAAAATATCAGATCGATAATGTTGAATTCAATGGAAGTGTCCTGTCTTGAAGTTTAGAGGTTAGATCGATCCACTTTTTCGGAGCAAACAGATCGAAAGTGCTTTGGTATTCTAACTCGGTGTGGGGGGGGAATTTCGAGGGTGGTTTCGATCGTGCTGTCTTCTGCCACTGCTAGATCGGGGATCGTGCCGGGTGATGTATTTTTGGCGATGTAGATGCCCGGAATTAAGCCCGCTTTCTCTTTCACCGCCCCTTGGAGTTCCTGGCAATAGGGCGCGATCGTATAACTGTGGGGCGATGAATTGGCAATTCGCAACTGCTTCGCTTCCCGAAAAGCCGAGATCTGAAAACCCGTACCGTCATCGTAGACGGGGGTTTCTGGCGGTTGTTGCCAGCGTTGCAGTTCGACGTCGCATCGAGATCGATCGAGTTGGAACAACGAACGCATCGGCTGGCATCCCACTGTCCCAATTCGGGGGTAGAGCCAACTAAACCGATGGATTCGCCGGGTTGCGTGCGGGCAATAATCTGGAAACGGTACATAAATTTGTTGGAATAACTTGTTCGAGTTGAAGAATCCGCAACTGGAGAGCGAGGATTCCCAAATCTTGAATCTGCTGTTGAGACAATATCACAGAGATTGTTGAGGGTCTGTTGTTGATATCACCTTTAAATCGAACGCAGCGCGATCGCTTTGCCGCCCCCACGACAACTCATAACAAACCCCAAACCCCAAACTCCAAATTACAAATCTACGGTTTTTCGATCGAGATACGCGGTTTTGTGCTACAATCTGGCAAAAGAAGAATACAAACTAGTTGTAGATCGTGACAGTCAACTGGTATACCAACCTTCCCCCTCAAGCGACGGCTACCGAACCTACGTTTTACTATTTTGCCTACGGCAGTTGTATGTGTCCTGTCGATTTGCAGCGAACCCTAGGGGAAAGCACGCACCGTTATGTAGTGGGGAGTGCCATTTTGGAGGGGTATCGCTTGGGATTCAACCGCCGATCGCGCCGTCGCAACTGTGGCGTTCTCGATGTGGTTCCCGATTGCCGATCGACCGTTGAAGGGGTACTGTACCAACTCCCCTGGCGGTTGAGCGATCGCCTCGACGAACGAGAAGAAGTCCCCACGGGAGGCTACCGCCAGGAGAGTGTAACGGTTTGTTGCGGCGATCGCCCCTATGCCGACGTTCGCACCTACGTCGTCGTCAACAAACTCCCCCAAGAACTCGCCCCCAACGACTGGTATTTCGATGTGGTGATGCGGGGGGCAACCACCTGCGGCTTATCCGAAGAGTATTGCTGGCGCTTGTTCCATCGAATGTACCACTTGCAACAACAGCAACGCACCAATTTATGCGCCTAACCCCCCAACTGCAATTTCAACCAATCTAGCAAATTCGTCCCGCCAAACCACAAGGCAATGAAAATCGAAGACGAGAGAATCAACCCCATCAAACAGACCCCGAAACCCGCAAGGCTAATCAAGCCATCGTCGTCCAGCAACCCGAAACCGACGACAAAAATCCCGATTGCGGGTAGAGTATTAGTACCCGGAATCGGAATCATCATCGAGATCGACATCAAGGCGATGGCGATGCCAATAGCCACTCGTCCCGGCAAGCTGGTACAGATGTAACTCAACCGGGGACGGGAGATGAGTTCGATCCGCCGCAACCACGGCAGACCCGCTTTGACAACTCCTTGGATCGTTTTTAACGCAATCCCGTGATTCATCACCTTGGACGGCAGCCAAGGAATGTCCGCACCCGCAATGAGTTGAACGGCGAGCAAAAAAATTGCAATGCCAAACGGGATGGAATAACCGGGGGCGGGAACGGGTAATGCCGACGGTAGGGAAAGCAGAACGAATAAAAAGCCAAAAATCCGTTCCCCTGCCAGTTGCCAGATATCGGCTAATTTGACTTCGGGCGATACTCCCACAGGGAGTCGCTGACGCGATCGATCTTCTTCAAAAAAATAGCGGTTGAGTTCGACGGAGAGTTTTGCCACAGTCCTCAGAGATAGAATTTAGCAATTGGGGTAAAGATGACCTTAGTATCCGTTTAAACGTGAAAGCTTGGGAAACGTCCTGTTATAGCCGTTCAAATTTGTAGGGGTAATCTCCCTTAATTGGCGATAGATACGGCTATAAAAATTAGGAGCATCGGATAGCGATGCTCCTCAGTCAAACCGGACGATCGATCGTTAGGTTCCCGACTTCCAAGAGTTCATGTACTCGATTTGCTCGTCGGTGAGGGTATCCATTTGAATGCCCATGGCGTTGAGCTTCAAGCGGGCGATTTCCCGATCGATTTCCGCCGGAATCGAATGCAAACCGGGTTCGAGTTTGCCTTTATTTTTCACCAAATATTCGCAAGCCAGGGCTTGGTTGGCAAAGCTCATATCCATCACCGCACTGGGGTGACCTTCGGCAGCCGCCAGGTTCACCAGACGACCTTCGCCCAACACGATAACCGATTTGCCGCTATTGAGTTTGTACTCTTCGGTGAAGGGACGCACGGTGCGAACTTCGCTTGCCATCGACGCCAGGGATTTCAGGTCGATTTCGATGTCGAAGTGACCGGAGTTGCACACAATTGCGCCATCTTTCATCGCCTCGAAGTGTTCGCGACGGATGACGTGCTTGTTCCCAGTGACGGTGATAAATAAGTCGCCTTGGGGGGCAGCTTCTGCCATGGGCATGACGCGGAACCCATCCATAATGGCTTCGATGCCCTTCACGGGGTCGATTTCCGTGACGATGACGTTGGCGCCCATGCCCCGCGCCCGCAGTGCCGCACCTTTGCCGCACCAGCCGTAACCGACGACGACAACAGTTTTACCCGCCAGCAGGATGTTGGTAGCGCGGATGATGCCGTCAAGGGTGGATTGACCCGTACCGTAGCGGTTGTCGAAGAAGTGCTTAGTATCGGCGTCGTTGACGTTCATCGCGGGGAAGGTGAGAACCCCATCCTCGAACATGGCGCGCAGGCGGACGATTCCCGTGGTGGTTTCTTCGTTGGTGCCGATGAGGTCGGGGAGTTGGTGCTGCCGATTTTGGACGAGGTTAGCAACCACGTCGCTGCCGTCATCGATGATGATGTTGGGGCGGTGGTCGAGGGCGATTTCAACGTGGCGTTCGTAGGTGGCGGCATCTTCCCCTTTGATGGCGAAGACGGGAATGCCGTAGTCGGCAACGAGGCAGGCAGCTACGTCATCTTGGGTAGAGAGGGGGTTGCTGGCAATGAGGACGGCATCGGCACCACCTGCTTTCAGGGCAATTGCCAAGTTGGCAGTTTCGGTGGTGACGTGGCAGCACGCCGAGATCTTAATTCCGGCAAAGGGTTTTTCCTGGGAAAAGCGATCGCAAATTTGCCGCAACACGGGCATTTCCCGTCCCGCCCATTCAATCCGCTGTTTGCCCAACGGGGCTAGGGAGATGTCTTTGATGTCGTAGTTTAGTTTGACGGAAGTTGCGGTCATGGAGTCAGTTCCTTACTTAAGCGGGTAAATTACACTCTAGAGTAGCGTCTCTGGTGGCAATTTGACCAAAGAAGCGACAGGGTGCAAGGGAGGCAAGGCAGGGAAAATCGGCAAATTTTGACGCGATTTGGCATTCCCAACATTGCCATAAAAATGAGGATCGATCACCAAAAGTTGGGGTCGAGTCTATCCTCATTGATTGCGGGTTTAGTTTTCGGGTAGGCAAACCCCGATGGGGTTTAGGAATTGGTCGTTTGAGCGGCTAACATTTCCTTGAGTTTTTCTAACTCGGTTGCCCAACGGGGGTCGGGACCGCTCGCGGCTGCGGGACTTGACGAGGTGGACGAATCGTTCTGGCGGGAGCGGTTGCCGTTCCCGCGACGACTGGATTTGTTATTGCCACCGGACGCGGGAGAACCTCCGCCAGCTTCGCCTTCCTCTTTTTTACCTTTCGCGCGGGGTTGGGCTTTCTCGATTTTCAACGGGCTTTCTTTAAAGGAATTTCCGTTATATTTTTCGATAAAGACATCGGCTTGTTCGTCATTTTTGACGGTGACGAAGCCAAAGCCCCGGCACTTCCCGGTTTTGCGATCGACGATCACTTTCACCGAAATCGAGTCGCCAGCATCGGCAAAAAAATCTTGCAGTTCCTGACGTTCGACTTCTTTGGGCAAGTTACCGATATAAAGACGGACGGACATACACAATACCTCCAAGCTATTTTTTTAGGCGTAACACATGGAAAAGCGTTTATTTTTAGGGAGTATCGCTCGATCGCGACAGACGTCGATCGATTGAAACCCGATTCTCTTCAACCAACCTTTGGGGTCGGAGACCGACTCTCGAGTATCGGTCTGAAGCTTTATCTATCTGACGGCTATTCCCCAAACTCCATCGTTGGCTCGGATGGTTCGGAGGAGCTAGATTGTGGCGTGGGTTTGTAGTCATTCTAAATCGTTTGAGGCACTGTGCCGCACTTCAGGCATATATTCAAAAAATTCAATTCTCGCTGACAAACTTTTGACTTGCCGCAACCGATCGCGATTGGCGAGCCACAACTCGAGTTTCGCGAAAGATCGGCAGCCATCCATCAATTTTGGAGTACGACTTTTTTGTCTCGGTGTGGGTAAAACTGTGCCATTTGTCTGTATGGATGCTGCCCAAATCTTTGAAACTTAATGTGGATTTTACGTAGGTACTGAGATGGAGTTTTTGCCCTCGGACACTGGGAATCTAATTTTTCGGTCGTCTTTCGAGTAGCCCCATACTACGGTATCACAGCCTTGGTATTAGAGCTAGTGTGAGATCGCCTGAAAATTAAATTATTTTCGATCCCAATTGTAAACTAATGTAACAAAGATGGGAACGCTCTGCAACTGAGGCCAAAAATTTTAGCAACCAGTTTTACAATCCGCCCCCCGCAATCAAATAGGCGCTTCCGGCTGCCGTCAGGGCAACCAATAGCGTAGACCAAATGGGATGACCGTTTGCCGGGGTTTGCGAGCGATCGCGTTTGAAGGTATCCGCGTCGATCCAAACCGTTGCCCCGCGACGCCACCATCCCGTGACGATCGCCCTCGACGCGATCCAATCGCTGGGACGAATTCCTTGGGGTAGAAGGTTTCCCGCGAATCCGAACTTAGAAGAATGGTGTAACTTGACCGCCAACTTCTCCGTTTGCACGATGAGATCTTGTCCCAACCAGTTGGCAATTCCCCGCCGTCCTAACAGTTTACCGGAAAACCGCACCGGATAGCTGTCGAGGGGGAGCGATCGCGGTTGGGACAATCGTTCGAGTAAATTGGGTTCGACGGACAGCGCCGAGGGTTTGAGATCCCCGAAAAAGGGGTTGATGCGGATCAGCGTACCGATACTGAACCCCGCCAGCATTAACCCGGGAATCAGCCACGCGCGATCGCGAAAAATCCAGGCAAATTGGCGCATATTGAGTTCCTCGCCCACCCAACCCACCAGGGTGAGGGCAATTCCCAAACCCAATCCGGCAGCCAAACCGAAGAACGGCGCCCCTTGCAGCCACATTCGGGAAGGTTCGGGTTGTCGGGGAGGTGTGGCAACTTCGAGATCGAACTCCGGTTCCAGCTTCCAGAAGCGGGCGCAGCGCGTCAACCCGGCGAGGCGTTCTCCCAAGAGGGGATGGGTATTATTGAGTGTCAACCAGTGGCGCTGGGGGTTGCCCAGATCCCAAGCGAATAAAGATTCGATGCCGAGGTGGGGGTAGGCGCTACCGATACTCAAAGCTTGACGGTGGGACACGGGCATCACCCCCTCGAAACTTTCCAGGAGATAGCTGGTTTGTTCCTGTTGTTGGATGTCGTCGGCGATGCCGATGGCGAGTTTGAGGAGGGCGCGGGCGAACCCGTTGGGGTTTCCGGTGGTGGCGGCGGCAAAGCGATCGCTTTCGGTAAGACGCTGCCGGGACAGAGGGAGGAGGGGCAGTCGCAGCAGCCAATAGAATCCGTAAGCGACGGCGGAAATGACGGCAAACGTCCAGGTGGCGATGGTTAAACTATAAAACTGATAGGCATTGCCCTGTCGTTTGTGAGCTTCTTCGTGCAGTCGATCGCCGAATTGGGCAGCTTTCCAATACAAAGTGTAGGGAATTTGCGTCAAAATTAAGCCCAAGGACATGACCGCCGCATCGCCGTAGAGGATGTGAGCGAGTTCGGCGGCGTAGAGGGTGGCAATTTCGTCGTCTTCGAGGCGATCGAGCAGTCCCTGACTGACGGCGATGCGGGCGGTTGCTGGGACGTGACCGTAGGTAAAGATAACCGGGGCGGCGTCGGGTAAGATTCCCAAGGTGGGGATGGAAATTTTCTTCTGGCGGCACACTTGGCGCAGTAACTTTGCCGCTTCCGGACTGGAATTACCTAGAGTTTTCAGGGACAAAGGTTGACAACCGTAGGCAAAGCGTAAGAGGGCATCCAACAGCCAGGGGGCGGCGATCGCGAATACTACCAGGACGATCGCCAAAAACCGCGTTAGATTGCCGTAAAAACCGGAAAAAGGAAGCGGGATGGGAAAAACGTAGAGGATTTCGTTATATATATGGGTGAAGATTCCCACCGTTCCCAGTAAGAGGGCGAATAGGGCGAGGATCGTTACCAGTTGCAGCAATCGCAATTGCCCGAGGCGAGAGCCTTTGAGGGGTTTGGGGCGATCGGCGCGATCGGCGTTGCGCCACGTTTTCGGCGGCAGAGGAACCTCGGTGGGACTGGCATCGACTGGGTGCGGTTCGTCGCCATCCGATGCCGTGGCAGGCGGTTCGTCGAGACTTTCGATTTCTTCGTTTTCGGGAATGGGACGATACTCCTCTGGAGTCGCTGTGCGATCAAGAACGGACTCGCGGTTTTGCGGGGGTTGGTAGTCGTGTTGTATTTCTCGAGGTTTTTCTTCTAAAGGAACGAACCCCGTCGGTTGAGGAACGGAGGCAGATAGATTTTGGGCATCTTCTTCAGAAAAAGGAACGAATCCCGTCGATGTAGGGGGGGGAGTCGAGAGATCTTCCTCAGAAAAGGGAACGAATCCTGTCGGTTGGGGGGGATGGGTTTCTGGTGAAACTCCCCATCGATCGAGCTTCTGAATTGCCCACTCTTTGGCTTTAGGGTTGGGACTTTGGCTCAGTTCCCGGCACAGGGCGATCGATCGATCTCTTTGCCCGACTTTATCGTACGCCGCAGCCAAACCGATTTGCGCTTGCAACAGGGCATCGGATGGGGGTAGCGTTGCTGCTAGGGGTTCCAATTGGGCGATCGCGGCTTGGGCATTTCCTTGTTTCAATGCCGCTAATCCCGCCTTCACCAATTTTAGGTGCGAACGAGTCGAGTTCTGGGGAACCGATGCCATAGAAACACTCCCAACGCTAGTCTTTTCCAAGATAGCAATTCCCGGACTGTCTCGATTGTGCGCGCCCGAGGCGGAATGAAACCGTCCTGCTGGTATTTTACAGCGAAGGGTAAGGCGAAGACGGGATGTCTTGTCAGAAGTTCATCCCGTCGAAAGTTTGAAGATTGGGAACGCTCGGCCTCTAAACTTACTTAAATTTCTTCAAGCTTTGACTGACGAGATCTTTAAGCTTAGCTTCTTCTTCGTTGGGATATTTGCGCTTGAGGTAGCCCAAACTGACATCTTCACACAGATTTTGAATGTCTTGCTGTTCTTTTTTCTTCTTTTTCTCTTCTTCCGTTTCTATTTTTTGCGGTCGTATTTGGTAGGCAATGAAGCAAATTGCACCGACAAGTAGAATCTCCATAGTGGGTAAATTCCTCGATCAAACAGTAGTTTTGATGTAGATTTCGTATTTGCACCCTATAAAACTTTGTCTGTTGTTGGAGTTAAGTCAACCGCTCCGAGCCTCGATAGTGAAAGTTACAACCCATCGAACGGCTCGAGCGATTTAGGCGAGCCTTAAAAAAGATGGAGGAGCGATCGCACTTACTTAAATCCAGAGCAAACTCGCTAAAAGATTACTGCGTGTGGCATTTTGGATAAGAACCAAGAAGGATTTATCCATAGTTTGTCAGGGTTTTTCTTGCTTCTTCCGTTATAGTACAAGTTTTTTAGGTTGATGCGTATCTTTACGGAAAGCTTATAAATACCACCGATCGAATAAGATTTAAGGGCGATCGCCCTGTCCCGGCAGCAGGCTAACTTTATCCCGCATCTTACGGTTTTGGGTAGGGTGGGCAGTTTCGTTGTCAGTTATGGCAACCGCCAAGGCGGTTAGGACTGAATGTGAAAGGGACTCCGGCGATCGTTAAGAAACTGCAAACGGAAGGTAAGATCGCGATCGATAGTTTAGATGCGTTTTATCAAAAAATTTCAGAGATGAATTTTCGAGTTACGAGAGCGATATTTGATTCCATTCTTGAGGATTGATTATGGGCGGGTTGGGGGAGATCGCCCTTGGGAAGTTGGAAGGGCGATCGAAAATAGTTTCAAGTTAGATTATAACTTGACCTGAAATCTCACCGTTGACAACCACTTTATTGACAAATGGTTGGGCAATGCGACCACGGTGTTGAAGATGCCACATGGCTCGCAATGGAAACTTTAAAGGATTTTCTGTCAGTTCCACATTATCTCCATCCCCAGCACCAAAGTCATCATAAATCACAAAGTCTAGATTGGTCGAGTAGTTCATGACATTAGAGCTATTAACTGACGTGATTTCTGCATTGAATTGATTTAGGTAAAGTTCTGTTCCTTGAGTTCCCCCAAGGGTTCCCCATAATATTTTTCTGTCATCATTTCCAAATATTCCAGGAAATTCAAAATTGATTGAATACAAATCGAGATTAAAATTCACATCATTTAAATTGATGGAATTCGTAAAATCAATCTGAGATTGCAGCTTTTGCTGAAATGTCAGAGCTATATCATCAAACATCTGTATAAAATCATCATCAGACTCAACGAGTTGAGATAGCTCGCTACCATGAGAGTGTTCCCATAAGTCTCCAGAGCCAGCCAAAAAACGATCTGCCATCTGAGTTGCTAAATCTCCAGGAATAGGAAGAATGCCAGCCCAAAAATCTGCTTCAAATCCCCAGTGACCAAAAAGCGAACTGAGATAAGGCTCTCGATCTCCCGAGACAAAATCAGAACCTGTACCCCAGCCAGGATTAGAACGTTGTCCAATGAGTAACGGTACTTCTGAAAGAGGCTCGATGTCAATTAAAACCGTTTCTGGGTCATTCCCATGTTCATCTCCAGGTTGTTCATCATTTATTGGAGCTTCATTGCCAGAATCTTGAGAACCATCATCAGGTGGATTGGTGTTCCCGTCACTGGAATTCCCATCGGGCAAATAGACAATCGTACCGCGTGAAATTTGGGCAGCTTCAGCACTGGTATATGTCGTACCATCGGCTTTGCGAATTTCTGTCCACCGGAAGCCACTGCCCAACTCCCGTTCGGCAATCTCCCAGAGGGTATCGTCGAGAGATCCCAAATGACCGAACTCGTAGGCACGCATTCCATCCGTCGAACCATTGGCGGGAGGATTGGAGACGGGGTTGCCGTCACCAGTTTCGTAAGTGACAGGCAGATACACCGACTGTCCAATTTGTAATAATTTCGCTTCTTCAGAAGTAAATGTCTCGCCATTGGGAGATTTCATAATTTCGGGCCAGCGATTGGCATCGCCTAGATACCGCTGTGCGATCGCCGAGAGAGTGTCTCCGGGTTTGATGATGTACTCAGCCTGTTCGCCGGGAATAGCAGGTTGAGAACCCCCTGGAGTCTCCGGATCGATCGGGGCGAAGGAGTTTTGATTTTGAAGTTCCCAGAATGACTTGACCGGGTTGAGAGTCGCATTTCCAACCACATTTTGGTCGGCACTTTGGGATGGACTGTAGCTCGGTCCCGGCTGCACTTCTAAATGCAAGTGGCTGCGAAAACCGATCGTCCCGATCGTCTGTCCGGTCTCGATTCGACCACTTGGAACCGCAACTGTTCCCAGATGACCGTAAATCCAAAGTTTACCGTCGTCACCTTGAACGCCCATGAAGTAATCGCCACTAATACCCTGGATGGTGACAACATTTCCCCCAACGGCTACCTTAACGGCATCACCAGGATCTGCATCTAAATCGATTCCAGAGTGCCACTTACCAATCCCTTGGCGATAACCCGGATCGAGCAAATATCCGGCGGTGACTAGACCGCGTTTACCTAAAACGGCATTGGACAAGTCCGTATAGATATCGCGAATGGGCTCAGGAGTGAGATGACGCTCGTCTCGGAAGTCCGGCCAACCATAGTCAAACCGAGTATTATCTCCGGTGTAATCATTCCACTGGGCATCGGAGAGCGATGCTAAATCGGGATAGTATGCGGGGTCGGGAGTCGGTTCGAGAGTCGGGTCGGGAGTCGGTTCGGGTGAGATAGTTGGTGGCTCACCTGTAGTGATTGCTGCTGAAATCCACAAATCAGTTTCAGCAATCCGATACCAGCGATCATCTTCTCCTAAACCGGGATAGGAAATGAATTCGCCTACAGTCCAAGCATCATAGTCGAATTGCTGGTTGTAATCTACTGTTTCAACAATGGTGTAATCTGTACTCGGTCCCGAACGTAGATTAGCACCAATTGTGGCAGTGACTTGACCGCTAAAACTACCTAGGTAAGTCTCAACGGCTCGTTCACCTGGAATGAAGATGTCTTCTCCACTCCAAGTATCGGGAATGAAGCTCATCGGTGGCGTATACTCTTCCGGAGCCGTCACCTTCGCTAACTTCACTGCGGCATCAATGTTTAACAATCCAGATCCCGTTTCTGCATCCCAGTTCGTCGTGCTTAAGTCCGTAGATGTATCTTTGAGGATTTGAAGGACTTGGCGATAATTCAAACCCGGATTCGCCGCCCATACTAGCGATGCTCCACCGGTTACGTGTGCGGCAGCAATGGAGCTTCCTGCCATTGTGCCAATACCAGTACCGACTGTGGAGAAAATCGGGTTGTCTGTGGTTCCACCTTCTGCCACCAGATCCAGACCGTAGCCGTAACTCGAGTAATCGGCGCGGATAAATGCTTCAGAAGCCCGAATGGAGGGATCGACATCTAAACGCTTGGCAGCACCAACAGTGGCGATGTTGTCGAATTCTTGCCCGGCCTGTCCGAGGGCAGACATGACACCGTTATCGTTCCCGGCTGCCACCACCAGTAAAACGTTATTCTGGCGAGCATATTCGATCGCCGCACGTTCTTTGGGGGTCAATTCATAACGGGTCGCAATACTGCCATCGGGGTTAGTTTGGATTAAATCCTGACTGAGGTTGATAATTCCATTGGGTTGTTCGGATTCCCGAATTCGATCGACTAACGCAATTAATGATTCTGTCCACTCCCCAGAACCAATGGCGCGTTCTATAACGATCGGCGCGTCGGGATTAATTCCATCGATACCAATACCGTTATCTTGTTGAGCCGCAATAATTCCCACAACATGGGTTCCGTGTTGGCTACCTTCTCCCGGTTGCAGTAAAGGGTCGGCGTCGCCATCCACTCGGTCTGTTCCCGAGGTGATGTTACCGTAGTCGATGTCGGGGTTGTTGGCTGCCAAACCCGTATCGAGGATGCCAACCAGGGGTTGCTTGGCTTGGGGAAAGTCGAACCGTTCTGGCGGACTGCTAGAAATGCTTGGAACTTCGGCAACTTCGGGAAGTGCTTCTACAGTCTCGTTGTCTGCGGGACTTTCTTCCTCAGTGGGAAGAGTCGTGGTGTCTTCCACTACTTCGGACTCTTCAGAAGTCGTGTCGGTGGGTGCGTCAACGACTATCTCGTCTTCTTCTGTATCGCTGCTATTGTCGCTAACCACCTCATCCTCGCGGATAATCGTGGTTTCTAATCCCGCTTCGGCGGTGTCATCGTCTCGAGTGATGGGAGTGTTTAATTCGGCATCATCGCTGGGTAAATCTTCAATTTCGTTATCGTCCAAGGGTTCGTCGAGAGGAGAATTGATAGGCGCAGGCGAGAGATAAGGATTGCCGTAGTCGATTAACGCTTGTCCCATATCCTTCGACCAAAAACCCTGTTTCGGATCGATAACATCGGATAATAACGGAGTTTGACCTTCAATACCGCGCATTTGCAGGACGATATCGTTGAAACTCTTGTCGGAATTCCGATCGAGTCGTAAATCTTCAAAGGCAAACAAATTGCCATCTGCACCACCTTCGGAAACTTGCACGAACTGGGTGTGTTTTCCGGGATTAAGGTCGGAAACGGAGAACAGGAGGCGCCGCGATCGATTTGTGGCAGATGTATCTAATGTTTCTTGGAAGGTGCGGTTGGGAACCATTACCACCATAAAATTCTCGCCGGTATTCATCTGGAAGGATTTGACACCTAAGTAAGTTCCAGAATTACGATCGGGTCCCCATTTGGAATTGCTAAACCGAGCGCCTTCGGTAACATCGTCGATAACAATATGACCGAGTTCGGAATCACTTAATGCTCGACGGGAAACTTCGGCGTTAAACTCAGAAAAGTCGCCATCTGTGGGGAAAAAGTCTTCGAGTCCCACCGTACTGACGATCGCCACTTGTGACTCGAATTTGCCATGGTCGTAGTTATAGTCGATGAGAACTTTGCCATCGCTACCGACGGTGTAGATACCGGGTGTGCTGTTGGTAAGTTCGAGAACGGGAACGGGTTCGATTTCGGGGATGGGATCGACAACAGCTTCTACATCATCGGCGATCGCATCTTCCTCAGTTTCTTCAGATTCAGAGGTGTTGGAAACGTTAGTCTCAGCCGCTTCTACGTCTTCCTCAAGGGTTTCATCTTCTTCTACACTTTTCTCTTCCTCCTCGTCAGTTTCGGTCAAATCTGCCTGAGTTTCGACGGTGGTATCGTCAATTTCTGGCAGGTTATCTGTCTCATCTGAGGTGGAGTCGATCGCTTCACTGTCGGCATTGAGTAGAGGATCGTCTTCTTCTATTTCCAGATCTGGGGAATCTGTCGTCTCGATCGCCTCTAAACTAGTATCGGTTTCGGATAACTCATCTAAATTTTCGGAAACGACAGGCGATTCTACAACATTTCCAGAAGAATCGATAACGGGATTTTCAATAACCGTAAATGTCGGTTGACTCAGCGGATCGTTCGATCCAGGTTGTGGCAGTGGATCGTCGGCAAGGCGATCCTCTAGTGGCGGAAGTCCCGCAACTAGAGGATCGGATTCTATAGAGGAGTTGAGAATAATTGGATTAGAAAGTTCCATTTTATATACCTTGATTGTTCGATCGGTTAAACTAGGTATAGGTCTCGATCGCGAGATGCAGATGAGTTATGGATTGGCAACTTTATTTTTAAGATTCAGTTTTGATAAGGTCAAAATGAACTGACGTTTTCAAAGCTACCAATCCAAAATTTTTAGCGAACGATCTGTTGGTTTAAGGTCAGATTTGGAGTCAGATTGATGGGTCGATTGGGTGTTGGTCGCAGTTGGCTGAGAACGGAGGCGATCAGAAAGGCGATCGCTCCGAAGAAGGCAACCGAACTGAGTTTAGGCGGCTCTTTTTTCGGCGGTGGAGGATTGCTATTTTTTTTAAACTTGCACGACAAACAAACATACTCGGTAGATCCGCTATTTTTGGGAACGACGCTGTTTTTGCCGCATTCGGGACATTCAATACCACAATTTGTCATGTCTTTAATTCCTGAATCTGTTAATTGACGTGCGTTAGTATCACTGAGATTGGAATTGAGAAATGCTGCGGAAAAATCCGCTGGTATAGATGAACCCGGACGGTTTTATAGATCTGCTTTTGAATCTATTTGGTCAGCTTCCCGACAATTTGCTACCGCCATCCCTCTATTAGACATCTCCGAAAACTCAATTTTTGCCTAGACGGGGCAAGGGTTTCAGGGGTATTTCTGGAGATGTCTATTGGGTACAACTCCTCCAATTTATGCGCGTCTTTACACACAGTTACAAACGGTACGGGTAGACGAGGACTCAGGATCGATCGACTTCATCCCGCGTCTTCCAGCAAGGTCTGACTGACTCAATCCGTATAGAGTCAGTGCTATTTAGCCCGATCGCCCTCCTAAGTGAGATCGATCGGTATCGGAACGGACTGATAGAATAGCGCTAGCACAGCAAGATCGTTAGCGCTTACCCTTGAATAATAGAGGTTTCTTGGTTAGGATAGTGTAGTATCAACCTTAGCATAGGTTTTATGCTAGCGAAAGTAGAAGTGATAAAAATCAACAAATAACCGGTTTGACTACTCTCATACAAACCAAGTTTTGACCAAACTTTGACACTTGCGATCGTTCTAGTCCTACCAGCATGATATGACTAACAAATCCGTTCGCGTCTCAATGTCAGACTATACCCAGCAGCGTCTCGAGGCTCTCGCACGCCAGTACGGTTGTCTGTATGGCGGCAAACCCAAGATCGGTGGTCTTCTGGCTCACATTGCCGACGGACAACTGACGCTTAATAAGGAAGTTCCCTATATCTCTACCGAACCTTCCCTTCCCTTGCTGAAATTGCGGCTGTGGCTTCCCGTACATTTGCGGGGGATGTTTGCCTGCATCGCCAGGACGATCGCTGACTATCAGGGAAATATCTTCCAAGCGGAAGCTGCCTCTGAAGTCGATCGACGCGGCGTGGCATCTATCTTGTTCTCCATGCCAGAAGACGGCAATCTCAAGGATTTGATAGATGCGTTACAGAAACTCTGCATTCGGGATGTCGAGGGTTTTAATAACAAGCGAGAAATCTTAAATGCCAATATTTATCTCGAAGGAGATACGATCGACGACAATCTCGGCGAACCATCCGAATCGGGACTCGGAACAGACCGCAACCGACTGGTCGAACGAATTTACAGCCGCCAGCTTTTGCGAAAAATCTCTTGCACGATCGCCTTGAGAATCGTCGCTCGCAACCAAATAGGAGTCTTGGCAAAAGTCACCCGTGCGATCGCCGAACAAGGATTTTTTGTAGCTCAAGTGCGGCAAGAATTTAACGCAAAAGATAATCTCGATATTATCGAACTCCTCATCTCTTTAGAAGAGAACTCTTTGAGTCAAATGTCTCAAGAGATTGAGAAAATTAAAACCATTGCCAACACGCTTGAGAAAATTCCCGAAATCAAAGATGTGCAGCGTTTGGGAACCGATCGAATCTGGAACGTTCGGGCAATTTAACAATTATCGAGTTTAAATTAGTTTCAACGAGCCGATCGCTCGAAATGATGAAGATTCAAACATGAATCTCTTGGGCGATCGCTCAAGTGTGATAGGATTGTCATATCATTTATTGATGGAGCTACAAGTTTATGGTTCCACAAATTAGAACTGACTCGATATCCCAACCCATTATTTACCCTGAAGACGATGGCAATTCCATGTCTGAAAATACCGAACAATATCAATGGTTGGTTTTAATTAAAGAGAATTTGGAAATCTGGTTTGCCTCTGTCGCTAATGTCTTCGTTGCCGGAGATTTGTTATCGAAGTCCGCCTGCACGGACTAAGTAACTCTTAAACCCTTGATTCTCCATTTTCAATTTTTCGATCGCGCAGCGACTCATTTGGAGTATCGCCCCAACTCCCGATCCAACACCCATAAAATTCCCCAGGGAACGGCAACACTCGCCGCCAACCCCAGCCAAAACCCATGAGAAATCGCATCCGATCGATCCATCGCCCAACCTCCCAACGGCGGACCGATGGCGTATCCCACCGCCCAACACAGGGAATTAATCGATAGGTACACCCCGCGCAAATTGGGCGGAGCGAGATCGGCAACCAGTGCCGATGCCGACGGCGTATAGGCAACCATCGCGATCGCCAACACCCCCAATCCTGCCACTGCCCAACCGACGGCGTAGCTGGGAATTGCCCACACCGCCCACACCAGCACGAACCCGACGATCCATCCTCCCCCGGAAATTGCCAATGCCCGACAATGCCCAAACCGTCCCAGAAACCGCGAGATGGGCAGTTGCAGCAACACAGACAGGGCAATGTGCCACGTAAATAACCCGCTAATCCATGGGGCAGAAAACCCAGTGGCGTTGGCCGTGCCGTTGCTGAGATACAGCGGTAGGGTGGTTTGCAGTTGGGCGAGGTAGGTGGTGAAAACGATATTAACGACGGCAAAAATCAGCAACGGGCGATCGCTCAATGCCGCCATCCATCCCGCCCAAATATTGCCCGATTTGGAACCTGTCGGGGTATCCGGTTCCCGAATCGATGCCCAAACCACGCCCAGAAATAGCAAAAACGAGATCCCATCTACCAAAAATAACAGTCGATAGTTTCCCGCCGTGCTGATGATAACACCACCCAATACTACCCCCACTTGCAACCCCAAACTGTCGGCGAGGCGGTTCCAGGCGTAGGCTTCGCGGCGGTGTTCCGGCGGGGTGAGATGGGCGACGATCGTGTCTGATGCGGGCCAATACAAACCGATCCCCATTCCGGCAAATAAGTTACCTAGCACTAACGTGGGAAAATCTCGGGTTGCCGCTAACACGAACGAGGCGATCGTCGATACAATGGCGGAAAAGAGCAACGTGCGCCGACAACCCACGCGGGGCGAGTCGGAGAGCGAACCGCTCAACACGCGACCCGCCACTCCCACGATCGACGCACTTCCCAACCCGATACCGACTTCCGTTGCCGACAGTCCGACGCCCTTGGTAAAGAAAATCGGTGCGTAAAATAAAGTAAAGCCCGTACCGATTTGCGAGATAAAGCGCCCTGCGACCAAAACCCAAATTTGGGGATCGAGTTTTTTCATAAAAAATGGATAGCGATAAGTGGTGCGGGGTTAGCCATTCGCCTCTGGATCGAAATCTCTTCCGGCTTGGCGCAGCCTGCGTTTTGGGACGCGAGGAAGTCGAGCGATCCCCGCTCGACTGAGGGGAAACTGTTAGCTCGATCGGGGATCGACTCGAACTTTTCGATTTTTGTCTGTCGCCATCGCAATTTTGTTACTGTAAATATGTTTGTCAAAAAATCCATATGAACCCGATTCGCCTACTCATCGCTCTTGTCGGCATGACGATCGCCCCGGCAATCTTAACCCCGGTGGTGGCGGCACAAGTGCAACCCACCCCCATCGAAGAACGCAATAGTGCGGCTGCTTATTTTGAGGAAGGGCTGACCCGCATCAATCGCGGCGACTACCGAGGGGCGATCGATGCGTTTACCGAAGCCATCGAAGCCCAACCCAACCTAGCCTCTGCCTACTACAATCGCGCCAAAGCCCATACAGAACTGGGCAATTACCAACGGGCGATCGACGATTATACCCAAGCCATCGAGATTAATCCCGAACACGCCCCCGCTTATATTAACCGAGGAAACATTCGA
This sequence comes from Oscillatoriales cyanobacterium M59_W2019_021, assembly GCA_015295945.1. Taxonomy (GTDB): domain Bacteria; phylum Cyanobacteriota; class Cyanobacteriia; order Cyanobacteriales; family Geitlerinemataceae; genus DVED01. The sequence goes on from DVED01000151.1 coordinate 41,408, forward strand.
TCGGCACTGGGCGACTCGGAAGCGGCGATCGAAGACTTTACCCAGGCGTTGCGCCTCGATCCCCGAGATCCCGATGCCTACTACAACCGCGCCATCGATCGCTCGAATTTGGGAGATTTGGAAGCCGCCATCGACGATTACACCCGCACGATCGAACTCGATCCCAATTACATCCCCGCCTATCTCAATCGCGGTGTCGTTCAAGGATTGCGGGGAAAACACCAAAAAGCGATCGCCGATTTCACCCAAATTTTACGCCTCGATCCCAACTACGCCGAAGCTTACGGCAATCGAGGCTTAGCTTACGTGAGTGTGGGCAACCTCGATGCGGCAATTTCCGACATGGAGCAAGCGGTAGAATTATTCGAGCAACAAGGCAGAGTCGAAGACGTTCGACGTGCCCGCGAAATCCTCCGACGATTGCAAAATTAATTTGAAAAGGCAGGAGGCAGAAAGAGGAAAAGGAGCAGGGGAGCAGGGGAAGCAGGAGACACGGAGACGCGGAGACGCGGAGACGCGGAGATCGTGAATGCGAAAGCGCAAATCCCCAAATGACGAATGACAAATGACCAATGACCAACCTCAATTCCCAACGACCAAGCGAGCTTTTTCCAGGAGCGATCGCAAGACGGTTTCGCGTTGGGTGATAATATCCGCTCTCACGTCCATTCCCGGTTTGAGAGCGCATTGACGATCGCCATGACCTAACGCATGGTTTTGCGGTTGAATCGTGACTTCGTAATAGGGAGCAACACCCGCGCTATTATTAGCAGGAGTGGCGATATCCGGGGCGATCGCCCGCACGGTTCCCCCCAATAAACCATACTCCGTGTAAGGACACGCCGACACCCGCAATTGCACCGTTTGTCCGAGTTGCACCTTGCCAATATCCCGGACGGGAACCCCTGCTTGAATCGAGAGCGAGTCCGTCGAGACAATTTCTGCCAATCGATCGCCCACTTGCACCAGTTGACCGGAACCTTGCAGATTTAACTGCCGAATGGTTCCCGTCGTAGGGGTGCGAATGCCGCCGGAATCTAACTGCGCGGAAATCGCCGCCAACGCCGCAGATTCGGTTTGGACTTGACGTTGCAATTCGTCTTGCTGCTTGAGGGCAGCCAGCCATTGAGTTTGCAACTGTCCGGCAGTGACGGGAGAGGTGCTTTCCAGCTTCTCCAACGCCACGGCAACGCTATAAACGGCATCTTGTTCGGTTCCGGTTAACGTTCGCCCCGCCAACTTGAAAATTTGCTGTCGCAGGCTTTCGATTTGGGCATTGGCAGCGTTGAGTTGCTGTTGATACCCCTGAAGTGCGGTTTTATGCTGCTGCTGTTGCGTTGTGAGAGCGCGAATTTGCGGGCTGTCTTGGGTTTCCAGATACATTAAGATGTCTCCGGCACTCACCGCTTGATTTTCCGCCACCTCGATACTGCTGACGATTCCTTGACGATCGGATTGTACGATGTGTACGGGGGAATGCACGCGCCCAGCCGCTTTGACGGTAACGTCGTATTTAACGATCGCCGACAGAATCCCCGCAATTCCTAGCATTCCCACTAAAAATAGCCCGCCAACGGTTGCCCAACGACTGACCGGGGGCAGCAGGTCTTCGCTGTTGAGAATGGGAAGTGGCTTCAAATCCGGTGGTTCCGACATAATCGCAAACTCGGGCGGGACTGCTATCATGCCTTTACAAACTTCTAGGGCGATCATCCGGATTTTCTCTGTTGTTTTAGATTTATGGATCGAGTGTCGCGCTTGAGCCAGTTGGAGAATGCCGCTTCTCGGGAATCCCAAGCACGGCTGGCTTTGATTTTTGTTCGTACCGCTGCATAACCCTAGCCGTCAGGGAACGATCGATCGGGAAATCGATAAATTATTTAAGTCAGATTTGCAAGCATCTATTTGATCGAGCTAGAAACAGATCCGAGAAATCTCCCCATTTTTGAATCGATCTCTATCAATTTTAGATATTATCACAAATTCCCATAATAGATCTGTTTATAAATGGTAAATATACCCGGATTTCTCGTTTTAATTCAATCGAACTCAATCTCGATCTTCAAAATATCCGGATTCTTTTTACAGAAGCTAGAACAAATCGATATAGGTGACAAAAACTCAGTCTCGACCGGACTGAATTAACTCGATTGTTCGCGATATAAACTTGATGGAGTCTCTCATGCAAACGAATTCTCAAGATCGGCTTTTTGTGGAATTAACGGCAGAAGAATCTGCAACCGTTAATGGCGCTTACTACTACCACAATCCCTATGCCTTCAACCCCGTCTACTATGATGGATATATGGCAGGGTATGGTATCGGTTACGGGCAGGGTCAAGCTAGCTCGATCGTGCAAACCACCCATGTAAATGTCATTATCGAAGACTAAGCAATGGTGTTTTTTTTAGGGAACAATCGCGAGTCGATCGTTCCCTAGATTTGATCGCGAGTTTGAGTTTTCTCGTTCGGCAAGATCGCTCTCAATATCTGTGAATTCAGCAGACTTTGAAAATGAACGTTTTTTCCTCAATCGCATAACAAAATTTGAGATTTTGTTATCCTTCGTTTGGATGTCAACCACATCTTGCAAGCAATCGCAGATTAGCGACCGCTCGCTCGACGTTCGGAACTGCGATCAATGAAAGATTTGTAGTTCCAAATTTCATATGCCAGTCATACCGATCGAAATAGGTATCGCCGTGTACATGAAGCCGGCATCTCTCGCTGTTTTCCAAAAAAGTTTGCAGGTAGTACAGCTATAAAATAATCTTCCATATAGACAGAAATAAGGTTTTTCTGAAATAGGAATTGGGTTCCGACTTTTGAATGATCGGAACTATTGCTATGAAACTTCATTCTTAATATTACAGTAATAGAATTTTTCAAGAAAAGAATTTAAAAATTTCCGGACTGTATTTTGAACCCTAGAATAATGAAGTAGATAACACGGGAAAGTGACCTGTGAATCTTCTACGAATCGTTAGATTCAAGAACTCTAAGAGACTAAAGGAGTCAACTATTATGCAAAAGCAAAAACTGTTTGTCGAACTGAACGAAAAAGAAGCGGCTACCGTCAATGGAGCTCACCACTACTATCCTTGCTACTGGGGTTATCCCGTTTACTACGGTGGTGGATATGGCTACGGTTCCGGTTCTGCCAGCAATGTCACCCAAACCACCAATGTGAACGTCGTTTACAACGACTAGTTTCTGGCTAGTGATGGATTGAAGGCACACGACGATCGAGTTTTGAATGCGAATGAGACTTTCTCAATTTCGCCTTAAACAGGCTCGATCGCGTGTTAAAAAATTAAAGTTTCGTCATTTCATTCTACATAAAAACATTCCTGAGACGATTGCTTGGCAATTATCTCAGGAATTTTAGTGTCATTTAATGAGTAGAAAATCGCAATGTAAATTTGCAAGTCGGTAAGAGAGCGATACTCCTTCATGAGTCGCTGCGCGATCGAAAAAGTTCTAGATTTTCCGCTTAACATTCCGGATAGTCTGTCAATTCTCCGAATAATGAAGTAGCTGATGCGAAAACCATTCACAAAAGCAATTCTCGAATTCAATTGATTCGAGATTCCCCTTGATTGAATAAGGAGTCAACAATGGAAACCAACACTCAAACTCAACTGTTCGTGGAACTGAGCGCTGACGAATCTGCGACCGTCAACGGCGCTCACCGCTACTACTACGCTCCCCGCTACTACTCCCCCTGCCGCTACGGCGGATACGGTGGTGGCTACTACGGTGGCGGCTACGGATACGGTGGTGGCGGCTACGGCGGTGGCTACGGCTCCGGTGGCTCGGTGACCCAAACCACGAACGTCAACGTTGTGATTGAAGACTAGTCAAACGAATGATGCTAGCGGAGCGAAACCTTGAGTCTGCGCGGCTGTGAGATCGGGAGCAATCCGATCAGCGCATCTCGTTGTTTCTAATCTGCGACTAGCACCAAACGTTTCACAGTTACAGATTTGTCCGAATACTCGCTTCGGAGTCTGCACCCATAGAGTATTCACCCCTATGGGTGCCTCCCCATATCATACCAAATCGGCTTCGTCATGAAACCCACGGAAGATTGCAAACCCAACTCAACCGCTGACAATCCCTTGTTTGTCGAGCTATCGGCTGAGGAATCGAATCAGATTCGAGGAGCTTACTACGGGTACTATAACCCCGTGGCAACGCCCTACTACGAACCCAGTTTTTATTACAGACCGAATCCGTATCCTCAGTACCATTACACCTACTACAACGTCGCCAATCCGGCGTATCTCCTGTCTTAATCGCGCCAGCGGGAAACCGCAACGCGAGCCTCAGTTTAGTCTCGGATTCGATCGCGAGACGTTAGCTTCGGGTCGTTTCTTTCCGGATAACTGAGGTCGAACGGAGAACTAGGAATATAGCTGCCACACATCTCGCCACTGCTGCCAGATGAAGGCAAATTTCAACTCTCATAACTTTTAAAATTGGCAATTTGCCAAACTATTGTCCACTGTTAGCATCCTAGGGAAGAGATATGCCACCAAAAGCTCACCTAGAACCCCACCTCTCTACCGAGCAAATCAAGAGTCGCTATCGGCAAGCCAAAGATACGACTGAATCTCGGAGATGGCACCTGCTGTCTCTGGTCGCCCAAGACTGGACGATCAAACAAGCGGCTGAAGTGGTAGGTTTGAACTACGATTACGCCAAGCAAATCATTCAGCGCTACAACCAAGAAGGTCCGGCTTCGACGATCAACCACAGCAAGAAAAAACGAGTTTCGTCTCGCTCTCTGCTGACCCCCGAACAGCAAGCCGAACTCGCCCGCGCGCTCAAACATCCCGCGCCGGATGGGGAAGCCTGGTCCGGACCGAAGGTCGCTCATTGGATTGCCCAGAAAACCGGACTCAAGCGAGTTTGGCCCCAGCGAGGTTGGGACTACCTCCGTCGTTTGGGAAATGCCCCCATCGACAAAAAAAACTGAGGCAAAAAAGCGGCTAGAACCTTAACGCTCTATTCGCCAAAATGAAGAACCGAAAACGACAAGGAAGTGGGAGGACGAAGACGTTCCTTCTTCCTTGTTCTGTCGATGGCGATCGATTCTTCGCGACACGAATCGATCGCCAGCGGATACAACGGAGGGTTGGAGATCGATTGATCGGCAACTGCAATGCTGGAATTTGTCGAAAATCCGTTGGAATCGCCAGGATGGGGAAAATCTTTCCTATAGAGAGCCGAATCGCGGGTTAAGGGACGGATATTCCCACAAATTTTTCCGGATTACCCGAACGATCAGGAGAAAGGCTTTGTAAGAAGGAGAACGAAGCAGCCTCAAGGGTCTAAAGGTTAAAATCTCGGACTGCGATCGTTCTCGGTTGGGGTCGGACCCCAGAAATACACAACTACACCCATATTAGCAAGTATGAAACTCGCATTATCGATTTCCGCTCTGGCTGCCAGCACGATCGCCTATGGAATTAGCATGGCAGCGCCTGCCGCCGCTCAAACCCCCAGCGCCACTCAAACGGTGAACTTAGAAAAAGTTTGCCACGAGGATGTCTGCGTGGAAGTTCAAGTCGAACAGTCGGTGAATGCTTCTGAAGACAATCCAGGAGTGGTTTCCCACGTCGAACCGGAGTTTTGCGGGGAAGTACCTTGCGAAACTGAGGAATATCCCGTTTATGAAGAAGAATATCCCAGTGCTTATCCGGTCGTCGATCCCATCAGCTACGAAGGCGGAGATACCTTCTTCTGCGGTAGCAACGATTATGGTACGCCGACCACTTACGTCAACAGCGGCGGACAATCTTTGCCCCTGATTAGCTGGGTGTCTCACTACTTCTCCGGTTCGGGTTACGATCCCGTGACTCGTTGCGAGCAAGTGACCGAACGGTTCAATCGTTTCTATCAAGACGGTCGGTTGAACTTTATCACCACGGGATTTGTCAATCGCCAGCCGGTGGTGTGCGTCTCCAGCCATATCGGCGGACCTTGCACCGACGTTCTGTTCACGCTGAAGCCGGGAGAAGATGCCGCTCAAGCCATTCAACAATTGTTTGACGTGCGCGTGGGAGCAGACGGTCCGCTGTACGAAAGCGGTTCTCGGGTGTACTTCGACCTCAACGAGCGTTTGAATGAGTTGAGCCGATAAGACACGGGTAATGGGTAATAGGTAATAGGTAATTGACCAACCCCAAACTTATTACTTATTACTTATTACTTATTACTTAAAATTCCCAGCCCCAAACCTGATGTCTGTTGTGAGGAGGTCGAACGATGAGTGGTTTTTCTAAATATCCAGTAGTCTTGTTAGGCGGTTGTTTGGCGATCGTCTCTTATGCGGAAACAGCGCAGGCGTTGGTTGCCGACGAGGTGCGCCAGATTGCTGAGGAGGTGACGGTTCGCATCGATGGGTTGAATCCGGGTTCTGGGGTTTTGGTGGCGCGTGAAGGCGATACCTATTGGGTTCTGACTGCCGAACACGTGGTGGCGACGGAAGATGAGTATTATATTATCGCGCCGGATGGGGCGGAGTATCCCTTGGATTACAGTACCGTAGAGAAGCTGCCGGGGGTGGATTTGGCGCTGTTGCGGTTTACGAGCGATCGTGTCAGCGACTCCCTGCGGGAGTATCGCCCGTATCGTACTGCTACCTTGGGAAATTACGCGGTGAATGCTAACGATGCTTACGTCTTTGCTTACGGTTGGGATGCGGACAACCGCCAACCGTTAATGACGGCGGGACAGATTATCGCCCGTGATTTTGCGTTGGGGGTGACGCGCAATCCGATCGATCGCGGCTATAAGCTCTTTTATACCAACGTTACGGAAAAGGGTATGAGCGGCGGTCCGATTTTGGATACTGACGGACGGCTAATTGGCATTCACGGACAATCAGACGGACAGGAATTGTACGACGAGACATCGGGTCGATTGCTGCGGGTGAAGTTGGGATTCAGCGCGGGAATTCCCATTTCGGGAGGGTTGCGGGCGCTCGATCGATCGGGTTTGTCTCCGGCGTTGCAAATCGAAAATTCGGCTCCCGCTCCCTTATCTCAACAGAGTTGGGCATCGATTACTCCGTATTTAGGGGTTTCTCGTCCCCCGGAAAATGCCAGTGCGGTGGATTGGTCGAATTGGGGCAATCATTTATATCGCACCGGACAGTTTATGGAGGCCCTGCGGGCGTTCGATCGCTCGATTGGGTTGCAGTCAGATTTCTATCCGGCGTGGTATCAGCGCGGTAATGTATTGTATGCGCTGGGGGACGAGATTGCGGCGATCGGATCGTTCGATCGCACGGTGGATATCAAACCGGATTTTTATTGGGCGTGGCGAGATCGCGGGGCGTTGCTATCGGCGATGGGGGATGTGGAAGCAGCGATGGAATCTTTTGATCGAGCGGTGGAAATTCAGCCGGACGACCAGGTAGTATGGTACATGCGGGGGAATTTGCTGACGCAGAATTTCGCCCGGTACGAAGAGGCGCTGGCATCGTACGATCGCGCGTTGGATGTCAGTCCGGAGTTTGCCCCGGCGTGGATGGGACGGGGGAAAGCGCTATCGGAAATGGGACGCTACGATGAGGCGATGCGGGCGCTGGATCGATCAATCGAACTCGATCCGGAATCGGCAACAGCGCGGATTTTGCAAGGAACGGTGTTTCAAGAAATGGAAAAACCGCAACAGGCTTTAGCCTCCTTCGATCGGGCGCTGGCATTGAGTCCGGAAGACGCGCAGTTATGGGCGATTAAAGGTCAATTACTGGTGGATTTGGGGCGGCGTTCGGAGGCGATCGATGCGTTGAGTCAAGCGCTGCGATTGCAACCGAATAACCCGGAAATTCGATCGCTGTTAGCGCGTTTGGGCGGTTCCCGTTAAGAGTCGATTTCCAGGTTTTTGCAAGTGCTCCCACAGCCCGATTTTTGCAAAAATCGGGCTTAAATTTGTGTCAACCTTCCACGGCTTCTGATGAAAACTTAATACCTTCGTAGATATCGCACAAAGAAATTTCGACATCGATCGACCCCAAAGAAACCGTATCTTCTGCCGTGGTATAATCTTGAAATAACCACTGTCTGGCATCGGTTTTCAGATAGTGTTGCACCCAAAATTCGTATTGGTTAATTAAGACATATTCGCAGAACTGGGGGATCGATCGATAAAAGCGGAACTTATCTTCGAGATCGAACTCTTCAGTCGATTTAGATAGAACTTCAACAATCAGCGAAGGGTTGAGAACTTCATCTTGCCGACCTTCATGAAAAATCGGCTCTCCTCGAATGACCATCACATCTGGATAAGTGCCGCGCCGAAACTGCGGAATCCACAATCGCAGATCGCTCGTAAACGGCTCGGCATCCTTTCCGCGTAGCGCAAATTTGAGAAAAGCATAGACATTTCCTGTAATCCGGTTATGGTTAATCGTTCCCCCTGGCATTTTGACAATGACTCCATCGCGGTATTCGTGTCGGAACTCTGCCGTTGCTTCTAATTGCCGATATTCTTCTGGTGTATGGATTTTGGGTGGAGATTGAGCTAACATTGTCCTGTTCGATCTTTGCTATCGATAAATTTATCGTAACGCTAACCCAGGATTGCCGCGATCAATCTCGCAAATTTTGCCATCTTCGATCGTCCTCTAGTATTTTCGGGAGGTGCAGCGTTCTTAATCAAGACTTTATCAATACGCTCTAATCTCCCTTTTTTTTAGTATTCATACTGCGGATGATTAAATAACTAATTGAAAGGGTGAGAACGGCGATCGAGAGAGCAATCAGGTCGAAAGCCTCTTTCTTTTCGATATCGAATATGATAATTTTTCGAGCAATGGCAATTAACGAAGTGGCGACCACTAACTCATACTGAACGTAATGTTCCTTGAGGTAAACCGTAATATTTTCAAGAATTTCTAAAGCAATGAGAACGTTTAGAAATAATCCAAATGCTTCAAATAGACCTTCTTTAGGAAAATTAAAAATGGGCTGATTGATGTGCTGAACGAGTAACTCAGACAAAAAGACGCAGAGATCGTATACAGCTACTAAGCTGAGTCCGACCATTAAAAGCGATAAAAACTTGGCAACCAAAACTTCTAGTTTTTCTAGAAAGTTGAGGAAAAATTCATCGCTACCTATTTTTTTCAGAAACCGCCTAAATCGCATAGTTTAATCGAGTTGTATCGATTTTTACTCTTTACGAGGATACTATATTTGGGGTCGCATTTTTGGTCGATCGTCGGGCGCGATCGCATTTCTCAGGTAAAGACGATATCGGCGTTGCGGGTGAAGCTGAGAGATTTTACAGAGCCAAACGCGAAAGCTCCGTGTCAATGGCCAAGACCCTCCATCAGCATTCAGTTATTCTCATTCCGAGACACGACGCCACCTGAAACCCGTAGCGTTTCCACAGGCGTATCGCTAATGGAGATTTCCGAAAACTCGGTTTTTGCCTAGACGGGGCAAGGGTTTGAGGGGATTTCCTCCAGATGTCTCATGGATGACACCCATTCCCTGCCCTCGCCAACACGGTCTTATCCCAGACAGACGTTGCTCCACATCGCCGCGCGACTAGCTAAACTAGACATAGCAGATCGACTAGGAGTGAAGGATCGATCGGTTCGGGAGTTCCGAACTCCTCAGTTCAATCCACCGAGTACACCCGAAAAGGAAAGATAAGGATCGATAGAATTATGGGATTATTCGATCGCATTAGCAGACTGGTTAGAGCGAATCTTAACGATGTCGTTAGCAAGGCTGAAGATCCGGAGAAAATTCTGGAACAGTCGATTATGGATATGCAGGAAGACTTGGTGCAACTGCGCCAAGCCGTCGCCCAAGCCATTGCCACCCAGAAACGCAGCGAGCAGCAATACAACCAAGCCCAGTCTCAAGCCAACCAGTGGCAGCAACGCGCCCAACTCGCCTTGCAAAAAGGGGACGAAAATCTGGCTCGCGAAGCCCTCGTCCGCAAGAAAAGCCACGCGGAAACCGCTGCCACCATTAAAGCGCAATTGGACTCTCAAAGCGGTCAGGTGGATACGCTCAAACGGAACTTAATTCAACTCGAAAGTAAGATCTCCGAAGCGAAAACCAAGAAGAATATGCTCAAGGCGCGGCTGCAATCGGCAAAAGCGCAAGAAAGGCTGCAAAATACCATCGGCTCGCTCGATACCAACAGCAGCATGGCAGCTTTCGATCGCATGGAAGAGAAGGTGCTGCAAATCGAAGCCCGTTCCCAAGCGGCTGGAGAGCTGGCAGGCGCCGATCTCGAAAGCCAATTTGCCAAGTTGGAAGCTGGCAGCGATGTAGATGACGAGTTGATGGCGCTCAAAGCCCAAATAACTGGGAGTCCGGTTGCCCAACCGCAACTGGAAGCGGGGAAATCTCAACCCAACGACGTGGTGGATGCCGAGCTGGAAGAGTTGCGACGGGAATTGAAGGATTTGTAGCTGAAAATTCGGGCGATCGCGTTTTCGCCATCCCTCTTAACAGTGATCGTCCGGTGTCAGACCCTTTCCGTTCCCTTTCAGACTCCCAGTCACAACTGAGGAGTTTTTTTGTGTCCCGATCGCCCCCCCCTCGTTCTAAACTATTTATACGGGGGAGTTAACCCAGAATTAAGAATCATTAAGAATGAGTAACGTTGTTATCCTTTCAGATCCAGAATTTGAAACCGAAGTTCTGAAATCGCCCACCCCGGTTTTAGCCTATTTTTGGGCGCCTTGGTGCGGTCCGTGTCGTTTGGTGTCGCCCTTGATCGAAACTATTGCTGCCGATTACAGCGATCGCCTGAAGGTGGTGAAACTGGAAGTCGATGTTTGTCCGGAATCGGTGAAGGCATACAAAGTGGAAGGAGTCCCGGCGTTAAGATTGTTCCACAATGCCGACCTGATTGCCACCCACGAAGGGGCAATTCCCAAACCCAAATTGATGGAGTGGATCGACTCCCATTTGCCGTAAACCCTCGTCGTCTTGAGTCGATCGACTCTAATTTACCGTAAACCCTTAGCGTATCCATCGTCCCGTTCGCCCGCCATGCAATTTGCCACCCGTCTAGCCCCCCTCGAGTCCAACGTGTTCGCGGATATGGATCGCATCAAAGCTCAAGCGATCGCCTCTGGACTCGAGACGATCGACTTGTCCTTGGGATCGTCCGATTTGCCCGCAGAAGGTCACATCCTCAAGGCGATCGCCCAATCCCTCGACGATCCCACCACCCACCAATACCTACTGTTTCACGGCACTCTCCCCTTCCGGGAAGCGGCAGCCAAGTGGTATACCGACAAATACGGCATCCCCGTCGATCCCCACACGGAAGTGATGCCGTTGGTAGGTTCCCAGGAAGGTACGGCGCACTTACCGCTAGCCGTCTTAAATCCCGGCGATTTTGCCCTGTTGATGGACCCCGGCTATCCGTCGCACATGGGGGGCGTTTACCTGGCTAGCGGGCAAATTTACCCGATGGAATTGCGGGAAGAAAACGGATTTTTGCCCCAATTTAACGAAATTCCCGATGCGGTTTTGGCGCAATCGCGGATGATGGTGCTGAGCTATCCCCACAACCCCACCAGTGCCGTTGCCCCCTTATCGTTCTTTGAAGAAGCGGTGGCATTTTGCCGAGAACGCGACATCGTTTTGGTTCACGACTTCCCCTATGCCGATATCGTCTTCGACGATGTAGCACCGCCTTCTGTCTTGCAAGCCGATCGCGAGAAAACTTGCTCGATCGAATTTTTCACACTGTCCAAATCGTATAATATGGGCGGTTTCCGCATCGGTTATGCCATCGGCAATGCCGAGTTAATTCGAGCCTTGCGGCAAGTGAAAGCAGCGGTTGATTTTAACCAATATCGGGGCATTCTCAACGGGGCGATCGCCGCATTTACGGGTTCTCAAGACGGCGTGAAAGCCACTGTCGAAACCTACCGCCGCCGCCGGGATGCCTTCGTCGGCGCCCTCAACCGCATCGGCTGGCAAGTGCCGCTACCCACCGCCACCATGTACATTTGGGCGAAACTTCCCGAACCCTGGCAGAATGATTCCGTCGGTTTCTGCACGAAACTGGTGGAACAAACCGGGGTTGCTGCCTCTCCCGGTGCGGGATTCGGCAAAGCTGGGGAAGGTTACGTCCGTTTCGCCTTGGTTCACGAACCGGAAATTTTAGAAGCCGCCGTCGCTAAAATTGCCGAGTTTTTGGGACGTTAATCCCAATTTGACGGAACTGATGGGGGAACGAATTGTCTTGGAATTTCGTCCCCCTCACGTTTGACTGCATACCGATGATGCGATCGCGTAGTTGGGGCGAATTGCGATCGAGTTTGCGATCAGTTGAGGTGAGTTCATGACATTTCTAGTAGCTTATTTAAAGCACGGTGTATTTCACTTTTAGATTGGCTCCACTGAATGAATCGATCGGCTTGGTCTTTCCACGGAAACGCAATCAAAGGTTCATTGCCTATTTTTCCCTCAAGCAATTCAGCAGTTAGTTCGCGCATCCTTAAATTTTAAGTATAGAATAGCTAACTCACCAAAGTCCAATCGTAGTAAGTTAGCTATTGTTGATTGACTGACTTTCGAGAGTTGCGCTCTCGAAAGTCGGTCAAATTTTAAAGCTTTAGGCAGTTGCCCTAACTTTCTGTGGCGGGCGTTAACCCGCGATTCTCAACAGTTCTACGTCGAAAATCAGGGTAGCGTTCGGGGGAATGACACCACCAGCACCGCGCGCGCCGTAGCCCAATTCCGGGGGAATAATCAGCTTCCACCGATCGCCCACGTGCATCATGCCAACGCCTTCATCCCAACCTTTGATGACTTGTCCGACGCCAATTTTGAAATCGAAGGGTTGATTGCGATCGCGAGAACTGTCAAATTTCGTCCCATCTTCCAAAGTTCCGGTGTAGTGAACCACCACCCGCTGACCTTGTTGGGGTTGGGCGCCATCTCCCTCCACGAGTTTGACGTATTGCAATCCGGATTCGGTGGTAATGACTTCTTCTTGACTCACAGTTTCTTCTCCCGTATCGGGCGCTTGCGCCACTAAATTTTCACTTGGAATCCGATCGCGAACGGCGGTTTCGACAGATGCCGGAGGCGGCACTTTCATCTCTGCCGCGATCGCCTTTTGGGGTTGATTGCCGAGTTGGGCGATAACGATCAGCACCGCGCAGGCAACCATAACGCCCAAACTAATTAAAATAGCTTGCACAATTATTCCTCTCAAGGGTTCGACAATCGCTGATCGGCAACTGGCTATCATGTTGCGATCGACCGATCGTTTTTCACTGTATCACCGAAGGTAAGCATTCAGCCATCAGCTTAGCAACAGAGGTGTATAGCCATTGAAAATTAGATCGCGCCTACTTCTAACCAGCCTCGCGGCTGAAGGCTTACTCTCGAAGCACCATCGTCTAGTTTTTGCTTCCCCTTACCGCCAATTCCGATTTTCCAGATCTCGAAGTTGGTGTTCCAGGCGATCGATCCGACCCCGCAACTCGTCGATTTCCTTCTGCTGGGGAACGCCCAAATCGTACATCACGTTACGCATTTGCCGTTCCATCTGGGCTTCAAAGTTCCCTTGCTCCACCTTCATCTTATTCATCAATTCATCGACAAAGGTTTGAGCCTCTTCGGTATTCAGTTTGCCGTCACGAACCCATTGGTCGCTCACTTCCCGAATTTTATCGGCGACCAAAGAAGTCGTGCCGATCCCAATCATCAAAAACTGTTTGATTACATCGTTACAGTCCATGGGCTTTCTCGCGATCGAATGTCAGCGCTAAATCTAGGTCGATCTTAGCGTGTTGGCGGGGGAACGGGCGATCGGTAAATACGGTATGGCAGCAGAAGCGAGAAAGAGAAGAGAGTCCGGGGAGCAGGGGGAGAAAACAGTGACAAAACCCAAACTCCCAACGCCCAAGGTAAAGGGTAGAAAGGGAAAGACCGATCGGTCAATCATCGCTTAATTCACAAAATATGAAATTTAGCTACTTTTGTTACAAAAATTTTTAAATACTGCGTCTATGCTGGACGCCAAGCGATCACAACTGCTGCATCGCTCGATCTATGGGTTAAATCCAACCCGCGATCCTGCAATCCTAAGTGGTGGAGGAACATTCATGAGCGATACTCAAACCTGTCCGACCTGTGGCGTGTCGATCGTGCGAGATGTCGTGTATTTTTCCAACGGTAGCCCCGGATCGAGAGCCAGACTCTACGCTCGTGTGTGCCAGTATGCCAAGCAACGGGACTGTCTCAACCAAGATGCCGACAAAATCGGTCTTGTGGGCGAGGGCGATCGGTACGCTCCCATGCCGCAGATTTCCCGAGCGAAGAACTCGTAACGCTAACACCCCAAATCTGAGTGGGCAAGGGCGGAGAGCCGCTCTCACTTGAATCTAGAATCATGCCCTTACCGCTATTGCCTACCTCACAAATCCAGGGCGCAAACCTTGCGCCCCTACATCATCTTTAACTTATCACTTATCACTTATTACTTAGAGACCGATCGATCCAAATCCCCCGCAACCCAAAAGCCTTCGCCCCTCGGTAGTCTTCGAGATCGCTATCGCCGATGTGCCAAGCTTCCGTTGGTTCGCAGTTGTGTTTCCCAAGGGCGGCGGAAAAAATGGCGGGTTCGGGTTTGGCCGCACCCACTTCGGAAGAGATGGTGATGGACGTCAGAAACGGCGCAAGTTGCAATTGCTCGAGTACGGGATATAAGCGAGTATCGAAGTTAGACACCACGCCTAACTCGATCCCTTGCTGTTGCCAGTATCGAAGTGCGGGCAATACGTCCTCGTAAACCACCCAAGGTTCGGCAGTGGCGAAGTAGTGGTACAGTTCGGCGAAAAACTCCTCGAAATCCGGAAACCGATCGATCGCCCCAATGGTTTGAAAAGTTTGGGTGGCAATCGATCTCCACCATTCGTACTCGTAAGAGGGCAAATCCAGGGGATCGATCCCCGGAAACGCACAGGGAGGCGCGGCTTTAAAACTCTCGTAAAATGCGCGATCGAGGGCTTCGACATCTACCTCTACCCCGGCTTGGCTCGCCAATTCGCCGTAGACGTCTCCAACACTACCCCGAACGCCAAACAGCGTCCCCACGGCATCGAGTAAAATGACTTTCGGCACAGACATAGTTTGGGAAGGACTTCGGGAGACAGTGACCAGTTACCAGTAAGTAACTAGCGATCAGTGTACAACTAACCAATAACCCAACCCTAAATTACGATAAAATCCGATCGATCGATCGTAACGAAATTGACGCCTTGTAACGTAATCGACAGTCCTCCGGCTGCCGTCACCACGGTATCGCTCCCCACTTGGACGATCGCCAATTGCTCGAAGGTCAACCCCTCTTTCAACCCCAGCAGATCCTGTCCGTCGGTAAAATCGGTGATGATATCCGCACCGTCAATCGCCCGAAAATCAAAGCGATCGCCCCCGTCTCCCCCGGTCAGCACGTCGTTGCCCAAATCTCCGCTTAAAATATCCTCGCCCGCACCTCCGTGCAGCACATCATTCTCTTGTCCGCCAAAAATCGTATCGTTACCTCCATCACCCGTAAGAATATCTGCTCCTAAGTTTCCGCCCAACCCATCGTTCCCTTCACCACCAGAAACCACATCGCTATCCCGTCCACCCAAGGCAATATCGTCCGCACCCAACCCCTCGATCGTATCGTTGCCGCGATTGCCAAATAGCATATCGTTGCGATTCGTTCCCAGAACAGCGTCGTTGCCACTGCGAGACACCGCCAAAGTTTGAGCAATATACCCACCATAGAAAAACGTGCGAGTATCGACGCTGTACTCGCCAAAACTGACATTGCCATCCACGCCGTCAAAGTCAATTCCCGGCGTCGTCGGCGAAAATCCATTAGAGACGATGCCCGCAATTTTACCATCGATAAACGAGGGTCCTCCCGAGTCTCCGCTAGACGATCCGACTTCTTGGGGGACGCCGAGATCGACCAGTCCGAATTCCCGACCGAAGGCATCGTTGGCAAGTTGACCGCTATCAAAATCGTACGCTAACTGCGTGCCGCCAATGACGCTAACCGAATTCGACGACGTGTTAAAAACATCCACGAAAGCATCGTAGCGGTTTTGACCGAAGCGTTTAGTGGCAGCAGGATCGTTCTCGTTTTGTCCTTGAAACCCAGTCCCGCTGTTCCCGTACCCCACTCGGACGATGGTTTTGCCCACTTCGTCGGCGGTAGGATAGAGTTCGTAGCGATCGGCGGCTTCGGGAGCCGTTTGCGCCAGTTTGAGGATGGCGAGATCGTAGTTGAGAACCGCGTCCGACGTCCAGTTGGGATGCACGAAAATCGCCTCCACCGCTACGGGAACCCGACCTGTGGGTAAGTCGAAAAATACGGTATATTCGGCGGGATTGGGGTTGAGATTTGCCGTTTCGTCGTCGTTGTTGAAGCAATGGGCGGCGGTGAGAACGTGCCGTCCGTCCCCCGCCAGCAGCGCCCCGGTACAATTAATCGCGCCTTTACCCCACCCCACGACGCCATCGTATCCCGTTCCCGGTCGGACGAGAAACGCGGGATCGTCGGCATTGGTGGAGGAAACGGCAATGCGGGGGTAACGTCGATTGATCGGTTGCAATTCGGTCATTGTGACAGTTAGAGGTTTCTCGACTACCTCGAGTATAGTCACTGGTCATCGATCATTGGTCATTTGGGGTTTGGGGTTAGGAATTTTAAGTAATAAGTAAGTAATAAGTAATAAGTGGGACTTGGGTTATTAAAATTGTAGGGTGTGTTGAGCGAACGCGAAACGCACCATTACCGATTACCGATTACCGATTACCCCATTACCCATTACCCATTACCGATCGCCCGTAGCTTTGGTGCTAAGCTAATGCTGTCTCCGAGAGATTCATCCTCGCCGCTGCGCCTTGAGATTGAGTGCCAAGTTCTGGCAATCCGAGCTAAACTCTAAACTCCCCGAGAGAAACTGCGATGTGGCTCGCCGATTGTCGGGACTCGAGGTTGCGTGCTTCTCGGGGTTGCGGGTTAGAGAATTTTGAATTTTGCCGTTTTGCGTAACTGATGACCTATAGAACCGTTTTAGACAATGGGATGGCGATCGTCGCTGTCGAGAATGCCACCGCCGAAATTGTAGCAGCACGCATTTTTATCGGTGCGGGGAGTTGTCGCCAAACGCGGCAACAAGCAGGATTGGCGCACTTACTCGCTGCCGTGATGACCAAAGGCACCGAGAATTGGTCTTCGATGGAGATCGCGGAAAAAGTGGAGTCGGTGGGGGCGAGTTTGGGAACGGAGGCAACGCCGGATTATTTTTTGCTGAGTTTGAAGACGGTAACGTCGGATTTTGAGCCGATGCTACACTTGGCGGGGGAGTTGTTACGATCGCCCGTTTTTCCCGAAGCAGAAGTCGAGTTAGAACGGCGTTTGACCCTGCAAGCCATTCGTTCTCAGAAAGAACAACCGATGTCGATCGCCTTCGATCGCCTGCGACGCAACCTATACGGGGATCATCCCTACGCGATATCCAGTTTGGGTTTAGCCGAAACCGTTGCCGAACTCACCCGTGCGGATTTGCAACGCTACCATCAAACCTATTTTCGCCCGGATAACATCGTGGTGAGTTTGACCGGATGCACCCAACCGGAAGCGGCAGTCGCCCAAATCGAGAAAGTCTTTGGCGACTGGAAAGCGCCGCTAACGCCGCTACCGCCTTATGACTTTCCCGAAATCTTCCCCCAACCACGCCACAGCATCGTTCCCCAAGACACCCAACAGTCGATCGTTATGTTGGGATATCTCGCCCCCTCGATCGCCCCCGATACCCTCTTCCAGGGTAAACCGAGCGATTATGCCAGCTTAAAATTGCTGAGTACCTATCTCGGTAACGGTTTATCCAGTCGGTTGTTCGTCGAATTGCGGGAAAAGCGGGGGTTAGCTTACGATGTATCGGCATTTTTCCCCACCCGCCGCGCGACTTCGCATTTCATCGCCTATATGGGAACGGCTCCCCAAAATACGAAAATCGCGCTGGATGGGTTGCGCTTTGAAATCGATCGCCTGCGGGAGGTGTTGCTGAGCGAAGAGGAACTGCAAACGGCAAAAAATAAGCTGTTGGGTCAATACGCCCTCGGCAAGCAAACCAACGCCCAAATCGCCCAATTGAACGGCTGGTACGAGATGCTGGGATTAGGGATCGAGTTTGATCGCGGATTTGTGGATGCCATTACTGCCGTGACGCCGGAAATTGCCCAGGAAACCGCCCGACGGTATTTAACCGAACCTTACATTTCTTTGGTCGGTCCCGAATCGGCGGTCAACCAGAACTTGACCAACCATTCTTTGACTTGATAGGTAGCGCGGCAATCGTCCTCGTTGTACTGCACGATCGCGTCGAGATACGCGCGATCTCCCGTTTCCAGCCATTGATTGTACCAACAGATGCACTGCGCCCCGTTCGCCGAGGCATCCCGCCATTGAAAGCCCAACCAGCGGGCGATCGGTTTGAGAGCGTAGCTTTCCACGGGTAAAATTGCCGTTTGCGTCGTCCACCAATGGATATCCACGAACCGCGACATCAGGGGTTGCCACAGTTTGCGGGGGGTTTTGTAGCGCTTGGCTAACTTGCTGGTGGTTTTAACTTCGTAATCGCAAAAATGGAAAATGGGGGCGCGGGGGTACTGCCAAACTAAGTCCAAAAATTGCTCCCAAATTTGGCTTTCTTCCTCCGGTTGTTCGGCAACTAAGGGATAAAACGTTTCGGTTTGGCGATCGCGATCAACGATTAAAACCCCGAACATAAAATCGATATCCAATTCCGGTTCGGCTTCCAAGTCAAAATGAATTTCGATGCGATCTTGGAATTTCGGCGATCGAGCGAGGACGGTTAACTGAGACAATCGCGGATCTCGACCGCTCGATCCATTCAAATCGGCAGGGGTTAATTCTACTCGATCATCCAGGGAATTACGAAGGGCAATCGATCGGTCTATCTCGAGAACGTGGGAAGATTTCGATTGCGACTCCAAACTCGCTCTAAAAATTGCGCGATCGTCAAAAGTCGATCGCGCTTGAGTAATTAATTGTTCTGCCATTTCTGCCCCGAAAAGCGGCGTCAATCGGGCAGGCGTTAGTTGTATCAACGCTTCCAACGTCGTCACCCCGATCGCCCGTAACTGTTCGTAACGATTGGGGGTAATTCCCGGTAACAGTGACAGGTGGTGCTGCTGTTGGGCAATGCGGTAGCAACTGCCGTACCAAGGACACAAATTGCAGCGCTGTCGGGAAATAAACACTTCCGGAGTGGCGCGATCGCGGAGCATCGAGATACAATCTGATAACATTTGGTGCATCTGCGGCATGCGCTGTTCCAAACTCACCGCATAGGGGGGGCGCTTGCGCAGCAGCAACCACGCTGTCGGCGGCCAAGCCCCTTGAACGTTCGCCAAAACCTGAGCGTCAAATGCCCCGGCAATTTGGTACTCCAACTTTGATCGCTTGCCCAATTTGATACTTTGGGGAACGTAAATCCAATCGCCAAACTCTGAATTTCCCGGTTCCTTCACGAGTAAATCCGGCAAACTCAGTAACGTCACTCCCGGAGTCCACTCGCTCGTCAACACTCCCTGATAAATGCACTCTACCCCTTGCCGCATTAACTCGACAGTGGCGTGCATTCCCGCTCTCCAATTTCCGCGATTATAATCGGGTTGATGGTACGTATGGGAAGCTAAAATCGACTGTCGATGCGATCGACTATCTTGATGCAACTTCAGCAAAAAATCACTCTCCGGCTCTTTTTCCCGAGAATCCCCGTATACATCTAAAAAAGCGCGTCGAGCGCAGCGTTGATAAAACAGTAGAAGTTCGGCAGTCAGCAGCATTTCTCTAGGCTAGCAGGAATTTAGAAAATCAGTCATTGGGTTTTAAGGCAGAAGGTTTGTACGAACAACCCATCACCCATCACCCATCACCAATCACCACTCCCTACTCAACAAATAACAGCCGCAGCACTTCCGGCGTAAATGGATTTGTGCCTTTTTCCAAGGCATCGATCCAGTCTTGGCGTTGGAACTTGCGAACGTCGTCGCCAGCCCCTTCGACAAAGGTGGTAAAATCGGCGATCGCCCCGGAAATATCCCCAGACAGCGCCCTCGCCAACCCGCGACTGTCAATGATGTTGATATTGTCCGGAGCTAAGGAAACGGCGGTTTCGCACGCCTCGAGGACGCGATCGGCATAGCCCCACAAACTACCGTACCAACACAGCTTATTCCAGGAATTCGCCCCAATGGTCAAGAAACTGTTGAGGGTTTGCGCTTCGGTGTAGAGGGCAATCGCTCCCTCGATATCCCCTTCTAAAACCCGCTTTTCGCCTTCTTGCAGCAGTTCGTTAAAGGTGCGGTAGCGGGCAACGGCAAGGGGATCTCGATCGGGGGGAGTGGTTTTGCCGACTGGGGCAAACGTCAAACTGGCAGTGGCGACAACGATCGCCCACACTGGGGCAAATCTCGGGCATCTCATGTCGATTCTCGGGATGAATGATTAAGTAGATCTAGATACGACAACCATTGCGTTTTGCAGATCTCATCCATCCTACTTTAACGTGAGTAAGGACGAAGAACGAATGACCAATAACCAACACCCAACCCCGAACCCTCGACGAGCGTTATAGCTGTATTCAGTGAGGTTAGGACAGCCCGATTCAACATGAGCGTATCTTTGTTTTGCTTCCCCTGCCCATCTCCACCCGGAATCTAAAAAACATTCCCTTGTAAGCTCCCCCTGCTCAAGACAGCTCCCCTGCCCACGATCTCTTGTGTCCTAACACGACTGCATATGGCTATACCCCCGATCGACCTTCCCCCCCCACCCATCGACGATCGCACCTATCTCGCCCATCGGCACTGGATGAAGCGGGCGATCGAACTGGCGCAGGCGGCGGGAGAAGCCGGGGAAGTCCCCGTCGGCGCGATCGTCGTCGATGGGCAAAATCGCTTAATCGCCACTGCCCAAAACCGACGAGAGCGCGATCGCAACCCGATTGCCCACGCCGAAATCCTCGCCCTCCAAGCTGCCAGTCAAATTTTACAAACCTGGCGACTGCACAATTGCACGCTCTATGTGACGCTCGAACCCTGTCCCATGTGTGCTGGGGCGATCGTCCAAGCGCGACTGGGTTGGCTCGTCTACGGTACCGACGACCCCAAAGCCGGAGCCATCCGCACGGTTCTCAACCTTCCCGACAGTCGGGCATCCTATCACCGCTTACCCGTCCTCGGCGGCATCCTCGAATCGACCTGCCGCCAGCAGTTGCAAGCCTGGTTTGCCCGACGCCGCCAGGCGTCCGACCGATCGGGACACTAATCCAAGTGTCCCGCCAACCCGAGACAAGCGCTCGGAACTGCCCTAGTGTAAAAAATGTGACGACTTTGAAAAGTCCGATTGAATACCCTCTTTTTAGATTTTTACAATAAAGATAGGGAAGTCGATATTGGCAGGGTGCCTATTTTGTAGGCTAAAAAGGGCTTAAAAACCGGATCTCGGTTTGCGACCCAACACCGTTGATCGGA
>DVED01000169.1 GCA_015295945.1 Oscillatoriales cyanobacterium M59_W2019_021
CCTCGCCGTCGTCCACTGGCTGATTCGTCTCGGTTTCACCCAAATGGCAGACTGGAGTAACTGGCAAAGCGTCCCCAACAGCCGCAAATGGATGCGAGTCGCCACCAAGTGGGTGCGGTCTGACTGACCAACCCAACTAAAAAAACCCGATTTTTCCACAAAACCGGGTTTTTCATCCTATATTTTCAAATCACTGGGGTATTCAGTGGCGGGGAAAGCTCGAGAAATTCAACATCGGATGGATTCCCATTACCAATTACCAATTACCAAAATTTACCGATCGCGCGATTGCAAATTGGGGCGATCGTCAAATGGTTCGTCCTGGGGAATATACGTCGGGAAAATATCTTCACCCAAATCCGGTGCGTCGATACAAGATCTCATCGCTTCCGACGGGGGAATCTGGAATTTGGGATCGTTAATCGGGTTGCTGACCCCGACAACGCAATTGGCAAATCGTTCGGGTAACAAACTGCGGCGACACCGATCAAGAACTTCGCCGATCGCCGGATCTTTAGTCATAGTATGAATATGGGTCACGCAAGTTGCCAATTCTAACGGTCGGCGAACTTGTCGGCAATTGCTCAACGCCTCGATCACATCGACTGGAGTATTTTCAGCAATATCGACGACGCAACTCCCCAAATCTTGCGGGCGGAACACGGTACCGCAAGAAGCCGCCACCAAATCTGACGCAATCCCAGAAGCCAGCAAATCCCCAGCACAGGATTCGTAATCGGCTTGGGAGACGGGAATTTCGATAGCCGAGACGGGAGCAGACACCGTTAGTGTCAAACCGCCAGCCGTGGCAGCCATCGTGGCAAAAGACCGCCGCAGCAGAGCAGAAACTGGAGTCGAATCGAACGTGATCGATAAGCGCATAGTTTTTGGGAACCTTACTTTCAGATCGATTTTATAGCTATAGCAGTCGCCACTGGGGTTAGGACAGTGGCAAAATTGGAAATCTAGACCCATCAATGATTTTCCTGACAGGATATCCGATCGAGTCGATCGCAACTGCAATTGGCTGGTAGAATAAAAAATCTGTGGGTATAGTGGCAACCCGTCAGGTTGCGGCATTTCATCCGAACGCTCTTTACCCACAACACCCGAACCTCACGGGGACTCAGCTATCTCGATGTTTAGCTGACGGCTGACAGCTAACGGCTGATAGCTATAAAAATTGCCGAAAATTTTTGGCGAAAATCGTGCTACACTAGCAAGTTTGAAGTTTCAGTCGACCCGTTGATCGCAAAATACCGTCAGAGCTTTAGTGTCGTCAGGCACTCCCAACCGTAAAACCACCGAACCACAAACTTTAAAAAGGAAGGAGTATGTCTCGATATCGAGGACCTCGTTTGAGAATTGTCCGCCGTCTGGGTCCATTACCCGGACTCTCTCGCAAAGATCCCAAACGGGCGTATCCCCCCGGACAGCACGGTCAGGGACGCCGGAAACGCTCGGAATATGCGATTCGCTTAGAAGAAAAGCAAAAGCTGAGATTTAACTACGGCGTTTCGGAAAAGCAATTGCTGCGCTACGTCAAAAAAGCTCGTCGGGTCACGGGTTCTACAGGTCAAGTCCTGCTGCAACTGCTGGAAATGCGCTTGGATAACACCATATTTCGGTTGGGGATGGCGCCGACCATTCCCGCCGCCCGTCAAGTGGTCAATCACGGTCACATCACCGTGAACGGTCGCACGGTGAATATCGCCAGCTACAATTGCCGACCCGGCGATATCATCGGCGTTCGCAATCGCGAGGCATCCCGCGAAATGATTAAAGCCAACCTGCAAAACCCCGGCTTGGCAAACGTTCCCAGCCACTTGAGCTTTGACAAAGATAAGCTGGAAGGCACGGTGAACGGAACGATCGAGCGGGAATGGGTGGCTCTGCAAATTAACGAACTGCTGGTGGTTGAGTACTACTCTCGCCAAGCTTAGTTTTTCCGTTGGGGTTTGTCATTGGTCATTGGTCATTGGTCATTGGTCATTGGCAAACATCTTCTTGCCCTGCTCCCCTTTTCTTCCCCTTACCTCCCCACCCCCTTCTCCGTTTGCCGTCAGTGGGCAAGGTGTGCCACCGGAACGAAACGCACCATTCCCTTGGGATAAACATTGAAAATTCGATCGCGCCAAATTCAATTTCGGGTCGCCACGCTTCAGTATTGAGATTGAATTCATTAATGTTGAGAATTAAATCATTAAGGGAACGAGTTTGCGTTGTTTCGGCGATGTGGTACAATCGATCCAAAGGTGAAGCCATGACTACTTATCGTACTTTATTCAAAAAAAAGCGATCGCCAGCTTTCCCGTCTCCAATCTTCGGTAAACTGGGAAAGTCAACCCTTTAACATCGCTCCATGAAAGGTCAAAACGTTTTAATTACCGGGGGAACGGGAGGATTGGGGATGGGAGTGACCCAAGTCATCCTTGATCGCGGTGCGGATGTAACGATTCCCTACATTAACGATCGCGAAGTCGATCGCCTCAACAACACCCTCTCCGCTGCCGATTTCGAGCGAATTCGCTTCATTTCCCTCAATTTACTCGACGAATCCGCCATTGCTCGACTGGTAGACGACATGGGCAAAATCGACGCCTTAATTCATTTAGTGGGCGGATTTTCCATGGGAAAAACCCACGAATACCGCTTTGAAGATTGGCAAAAAGACTTCGATCTGAACCTCAACACCACCTTTTTAGTCTGCAAACATAGCTTGCGAAAAATGCTCGATCGCGGTTACGGACGAATCGTCACCGTCGGATCTCGCGGTGCAGTTGAACCCGCCGCCAATTTAGCCGCCTACTGTGCCTCCAAAGCCGGAGTGGTGGCACTGACTCAGGCGATCGCCGCCGAAACCAAAGGCACGAACATCACCGCCAACGTCGTCCTCCCCAGCGTTATCGATACCCCAACGAACCGGGAATCCATGGGGTCAGAAAACGCCGAAAGCTGGGTCAAACCCCAATCCCTGGGCGAAGTTATCGCCTTCCTCGCCTCGGAAGCGGCACGAGACGTGCGGGGGGCGGCAATTCCCGTTTACGGCAGCATCTAAAGACCGCAACGCGGAATTAAAAATGCGTCTGAGAAAGTCGAAATGCTCAAACCCGTTATCGCGCTGACCATTACCGATTTCGAGATGCTTGAAGAGTTCGATCGCCCGATTTCTCGTTTTGTTTACAAAGAAGAAATTGACAACATCAAGTATACCGATCGCGGCATGGATTTAGTCTTTGTCGAACTGCCCAAGTTCACGAAAGAAGCTTCCCAATTGGAAACCCTAACCGATAAATGGATCTATTTTCTAAAATACGCCAGATCTTTGACCCAAGCTCCTGAAAATATGGATAGCATTCCCGAGATTCATCGAGCTTTTGAAATTGCTAACCAAGCCAATTTAACTCCGGAAGAACTAGAAGATGTAGACCGACGGGAAATGTTTATTTACGACCAGCAAGGAGCGATCGCCCTCGGTCGGGAAGAAGGAATGCGAGAAAAAGCGATCGCCATTGCCCGACAATTGCTCGATCGCCTCGACGATGAAACCATCAGTCAAACGACGGGATTGACGATCGAGGAAGTCCGAAATTTACGTTAACCGTTAACGATCGCTTTTTGATGGGGGACAATTTATGCAAAATTAGGCAAAACTGAGAAAACCCAACTCGATCGCCAATTGACCGAATTGGGTTTTTCCTCAGACTCAAAATGACAATAACTTACGCGAAAACCGGAGCATTTTGCCAGCGACCGATCGCATTCCCGACCACGGCGAGTTCCTGCATCAAATTATCGAAAGCATCCGGCGTCAGGGATTGCGGTCCGTCAGACAGCGCTTTTTGGGGATTGGGATGAACTTCGATCATCAGCGCATCCGTCCCGGCAGCGATCGCCGCTTTTGCCATCGCCGGAACGTAACTCGACCATCCCGTTCCGTGACTGGGATCGACGGTAATCGGCAAGTGCGTCAGCGATCGCAACACCGGAATTGCCGATAAATCTAGGGTATTGCGCGTGTAACGGCTATCGAAAGTCCGAATACCGCGTTCGCACAGAATCACGTTGGGATTCCCCGCCGCCAGCACGTACTCCGCCGCCATCAACCACTCTTCGATGGTTGCCGACATCCCCCGCTTCAGCAACACCGGCTTATCCTGCGCCCCCACTTTCTTCAACAGGGCGAAATTTTGCATATTGCGAGCGCCCACTTGTACCACGTCGGCAACCGCCGCAATCCGCTCGAGATCCGCCGCATCCATCACTTCGGTAATAATCCCCAAACCGGAGGCTTCCCGTGCCTTTGCTAGCAAATCCAAGGCGCTTTCGCCGTGCCCTTGGAAGGCATAAGGCGAAGTTCGAGGCTTGTAAGCACCCCCCCGCAGAAATTTGGCTCCCGCCGCCTTCACCCGTTTCGCCGTTTCCACAATCATGTCCTCGTTTTCCACGGAACAGGGACCGGCGATGGTGATGATCGGCTGGTGTTCTCCAAAAATGACCTCTCCGTCCGGCGTCGTCACTCGCACTTCGCTAGCTTCCCCGTGGCGGAACTGACGGCTGGCACGTTTGAAAGGTGCTTCCACCCGCAACACTTGTTCGATCCAAGGACTCATTTCCTGAAGTTGCAGGGGATCGAGATCGGCAGTTTCGCCCACCAATCCGATGACCACCTTATAGCGTCCGACAATTTTTTCGGGTTTGAGACCCCAACTTTGAAGTTCGGCGTCGAGGCGATCGATCTCCGTTTCCGGAGCGCCGCTTTGCATAACGATAATCATCTTGGAAATTCCCCGATCGATTGGTTTGTCCGTAATTAGCGGTCATTTATCCTGAGCTTAAATGACCGCTAACTTAACGATCAGTGTAACGAAAGTTAATGCGATCGGGGATGCCGAACGGGACGGAACTTTTACTTCTGCTTCTCTTTTTTACTCGATTTCCAAGCCTCGAACATCCGTCCCAAATTCGTTTTGAACTCCCGGAAACCCAGCTTGCTGCCTTCGTCTTCCTCGTCCCAAGACGCAGACAGCGCCCCGTAGCTGACGCCGAGAACGCCCAATCCAAAGAATCCCAAACTCACCACCAGCGTGGTGATATTGGGTAGGGGAAACCATTCGCGGGTGACGACGAAGTAGCTGCCCACTATACTGAGAATCCCCAGGACAGTCGGAGTGCCGCTAAAAATTGCCATCCGCTTCATCATTCGCCGATTGACGACTTCGGGGATGGCAGCCGTCTCTGGGGAGGCTGTGGTTGCGGATTTTCTCGAATCCGCAGCTTTACCCTTTGGGGCTTTTTCCGTCGATTTGGGAGCGGATGCAGCCTGGGATTTGGGGGGTTTGACCTCTTTAGATTCGGTCGGTTTGCGATTTTTTTTCGGCTCGAAGGGAAGACGATTGCGAGGAGGTTCGGAGGACATGAGATGTGTTTAACCGCGAATGCCTAAACGACGGATGAGGTGGCGATAGCGCTCTTCATCTTGTTTGCGGATGTAACCGAGCAAGCGCTTGCGGCGACCGATCATCTGCATCAATCCGCGCTGAGAGGCAAAATCCTTCTTGTTTTTCTGCAAATGCTGGCTCAGTTGCGAAATCCGTTCGGTGAGGACCGCCACTTGAAAATCTGCCGATCCCGTATCGGTTTCGTGGATCTGATACTCGGTCATCAGTTCTTGCTTGCGAGCTTGTGAGAGGGGCATAGGGTTTGTTGGATAAAGTCGAATAAATCAGCAGTCTCTAATTTTAACACTTAAAACTCCAACTCCATACCCTTAAGCCAAGAGGGTAACTGAGACATTCATTCGGGAACCGAGCCGTTGCCGCAGTGACTGTTTTTCCTTCTGCCCTCTGCCTTCGGGTTTAACTCCATTGGAACTTTTCGCCGAGATAGTATTGGCGAACGAGGGGGTTGTCGGAGAGTTCTGCCGGACTGCCGGAGGCGAGGATTTCGCCTTCGCGCATGATGTAGGCGCGATCGGTAATGGAAAGGGTTTCGCGAACGTTGTGATCGGTAATGAGAACGCCGATATTGCGATCGCGAAGTTGGGCGATATACTGTTGAATTTCCCCCACGGCAATGGGGTCGATTCCCGAGAACGGTTCGTCTAAGAGTAAAAATACGGGATCGCCTTGTCCCACGGCAAACGATCGAGCGATTTCCGTCCGCCGCCGCTCTCCCCCGGAAATTTGCATTCCCAACGTATAGGCAACTTTTTCTAAGTGAAACTCTTGTAATAATCGATCCAAACGCCGCGATCGATCTCGATGGGGAACGCCGGTTTGTTCGAGAACGAGTAAGAGATTGTCGCGGACGGTTAAGTTGCGAAACACGCTCGGTTCTTGGGCGAGATAGCGAATTCCCATGCGCGATCGTTTGTACATGGGTAAGTGGGTTATTTCTACGTCATCGAGGCGCACTTTGCCGAGATCGGGTTTTACCCAACCCGTAACAATGCCAAATGTGGTGGTTTTTCCCGCACCGTTGGGACCGAGCAAACCGACAATTTCTCCCCGAGAAACGGACAAGTTGGCGCGATTGACAACCGTGCGTTTGTTATAAGTTTTGTGGATGTTCTCGAGGGCGATTCTCACAAATTTGTCATTTGAGGTTTGTCCTTGGTCAGTTGCCCTTTGTCATTCGTGTGGGGACAAGGACATCGAGTTGCGAGGTTAAGGAAGTGCGGGAGGTCCGGGTTTGGAGGCTTCCGTGCCTTCGGGAATCAGATAAATCGATTCGACTTGGCGGTTGGGTTTGGGTTGGGCGACAAATAAGCCGCGATCGACCAAATAAGTAATCACTTCCCCGCGAATGCTGTTACCATCTTGAAGGACGTAGACGTTGCCGCTGAGAACTAAGCGCCGTTCGTTGCTGAAGTATTGCGCTTGATCGGAGGTGGCTTGCAGGTTGCGGGCGGGATAGTTGATTTGGACGTTGCCCCGTGCCGTGACGATGCCCGTTTGCGCATCGGCTTCTTGGATGTCGGCAATCACTTCCAATGCGTTGCCGGAACCGACTTGGGATTGGGTGGGGGGTGCCATCGTGCCGATGAGGGCGGCCGGGGAGAGCAACAGCAAGCCCAAACGCAACTTGAACCAGGGGGAGAGTTTTGCGGGAATCATAACGGGTATTGCTAAAAGCGTTTGAGATGACAGCCGG
Organism: Oscillatoriales cyanobacterium M59_W2019_021; assembly: GCA_015295945.1. Lineage (GTDB taxonomy): Bacteria > Cyanobacteriota > Cyanobacteriia > Cyanobacteriales > Geitlerinemataceae > DVED01. The sequence continues at coordinate 7,156 of DVED01000169.1, forward strand.
AGGCGTTCTAACTTAATGGTATCAATTGGGTTTGAAGATCGATCGCCCTAAGCAGACGATTCGTCGGCTGCCACCGCTCGATCGATATAGGGCAACGTCCAACCCTCCTTAGGTGGCGGGGTAACGGTAGCATCCGCTTCCCCCGTCAATCCAAATCGATCAGCGCATTCGGCAACGCGATCGGGTCCAGCTGCTTGGAGGCGACCCAACATCGACGCACTCTGCTCGACCAATTGTCTCACGTTAACGTCGTTGTAGCTGGGTTGATAGTTCCGCAACCGCCGGATGCCCTCCCCGAGGAGCATTACCGCCCCGTTCCAATTGCGATTGCTCAGATGATAGCAGCCTACCGCGATTTGGAGAATCCCTTGATAGAAGGTTTTGTCGGGATCGCACGCTTCCATCCACAACGCTTCTAAGGTGTCGTGGCAGGCATAAAATTCCCGCTGATTGAATTGGTCGATGCCTCGAACAAATGGGTTATTCGTCATTTGGGGTTTGGGGTTTGGGGTTGGTTATTTTAAGTAATAAGTAATAAGTAATAAGTAATAGGTGGGAATGGGTTTATTAAAGTTGTAGGGTGTGTTGAGGAACAAAACGCACCATTCCCATTACCCATTACCCATTACCACGCCTAATTGAAGTTGTTGTTGTAAAGAGATATCTGGCGTAATTTCGATGCCTTGAAATTGGGAATTGAGTGGGATATTTTTCTGGGTTTCGGGGGGGGGACTTTGCCAGAGGAGATAGCGGCTACCCTCGGGGAGAGTGTTAAGCCGATCGCGGTTTTGTGTCAGCCAAATTAGGGGTTGGCTGGGGGGAAGTTCTGCCGTTTGAGTCACTCCGAAAGTTATCCCGGCGAGGGCTTCTAAAACGACCTGATAACCTGTTATCAGCCCCGTGGAGGCACTCCAAAACCGCACGTCGAGTTGGAGCTTGCTGGCGTAACAATAGAGCGATGCGGCGGCAACTGCGGCTTGCTCGAAGTGGTCGGGTTGCCAGTCGATGGCGTTATCCAAACCGAGGATGAGATCTTGACCGCTGGTAAATTTTTCCAGTTCTCGGACGCGCAAATCGCCGTATCTGGCACTGGTTCGCCAGTGGATCAGGCGGATGGGATCGCCGGAACGATAGGGACGCAGCGATCGCGTTAAGCCTTCCGTTGCCATGTAAGATTGGCGATCGCGACTTTGAAAGCGGGGGTGGCGTTCCCGTCCCAAGGCATCGATGAGGGGACAGCGATTGAGGGGTAAGACGGTGGGATAGACGATCGCTTTGGCGGGAACTTGGCGATGGCGGCGACACCAAAATAACCCCAAAGGTGCGGCGGTGCGCAACTGCACCTCGTCCCAGCGATAAATCCCCCGACGAGCGGCTTTTTGGTAGTATAACCAGCGATGGGAACTGCGAGGGGGAATGGCGGCGATCGCTTCTCGTGCGGGTGTTCCCAGGGTTTCGGGGAGGATATCTCGCACTTGCAGCAGGGTTTTCGGTTGGGGGAGAGGGTTGATAAGTTCCAGTTCGATGCAGAGGTCGTCTCCGGCACTGACGGGGGAAATGGGACGGCGGCGGACTTGCAACGGGGAGATCGATCGTGCGGGGAGAATTGCCGCTATTGCCAGCAACGCAAAACTCACCCCGCTAATGACGTACAGCCAACCCGCCATGGTATTGGTCGCCGAGGCGAAGAAAAACACCGACAATCCTAACAGCAATCCTCCGGCATAAGCGGGTTTCACCCATCGGGTTTCTAGCCAATTTTCGAGTTTTTGGAGTTGGTCATTGGTCATGGGTCATTGGTGATTAGCTTTTCTCTAATTATCCATTACCCATTACCTATTTACACAAAAAAATTAAAATAATTGCTGTGTTGCTTTACTTTTTAAAATGACAATTTTTCTCATTATCCAAGAAAAAATATAGATGCAATCGTATTTCAAGACCGAGCTAAAATTTACTTTCTAATAGCACTTTTAATCGCGATCGTTTTTAAACAATAGGACACGATGGGGATGTAACTGCACGAACCAGGGGAACGATCGCCTTTTCAGAGATTCCCATTTATCCTTAAAAACTTCTGCTTGCAGGTGATAATCTTGGGGACTATTGGGAGCGGAATTTAGCTTGAGATAAAGTGTCATCCGGTGCGGAGTTTCGCTGGTAGCAGCCAACCAACAAGGAAAGGTATTTTCTAAGCTAGAATCAACGGTAAAAATGAGTTGGTAAGCGCGAATGCCAACGTGAGAAACGGAATCGGGAATGGGTTCTGTCATCGTTAGCGTACAGCCCCAGTCGATCGCCTCAATTCGCAAAGCAGAAAGGGCAACGGCACGGGAGAAATTTTTGCAACCTGTAACCTGGGCAACGCGACGACTGGGAGGGCGATCGAACACTCGTTTTTTCGAGTCAAATGCGGCTACTTCACCCCGTTCTACCACTAATAAATTCGGGCAAACTCGATACGCTTCTTCGAGATTGTGAGTTACAAAAAGTGTTATTCCAGGGTAATAAGCAAGCGTCATTCGCAACACTTTTTCCAGGCGATCTCGCAAGTAGGTATCTAATGCCGAAAACGGTTCGTCGAGAAGTAAAATTTCCGGTTTGCTAGCCAGGGCACGAGCGAGAGCAACTCGCTGTTGTTGACCGCCAGAAAGCTCCCCTGGATAGCGATCGCCCAATCCCGACAATTCGACGGCATTAAGTTGCGATTCGATGCGATTTTTAATTGCCAAATTTGAAAATCCCTCGGGTAATCCAAAAGCAATATTTTCGGCAACAGTGAGATGGGGAAATAGGGCGTAATTTTGGAAGAGAAAACCTACCCGGCGATCGCGCGTAGGTAAATTAATTCCGCGATCGGAATCGAATAATACTCGATCGTTGAGAACGATGCGACCTCGATCGGGTGTTTCCAACCCGGCAATGCAGCGTAAAATCATGCTTTTTCCCGCACCCGATGCCCCCAATAATCCTAACGCTTCTCCCTCAGTTTGAAAAGAAACACTTAAGTTAAAACAGGGCAGTTGTTTTTCAATTTCAATGAGAAGTTGGAGTTTTGGGGTTTGGGGTTTGGAGTTTGGGGTAAAACCCGTGGGAACGAGCAGATCTGAGGATTGGGGAGCATTTGTTAAACTCGAAACAGCTAGTTTGAGATTGAAATATTCAGCCCAAATTTGCAGAAGAACTGCAACAAGTTTGAGAGGATTTAGACAACGGATGCGGGTTGTAAGCTGGAGGCGATCAAATTTGAAAAATCGAATTTTTTGATGCCGCGATCGACGCTGTTGAGGCGCAACTTCTTCAGTTCGAGAATTGACGATCCAAATAACACTGAAGGAAATGACTAAAATTGCCATAACCCAAATTAATGCCTCGTCCATTGCCCCGCTTTCTGCCGCGAAAAAGATGGCTACGGGAATCGTTTGAGTTTTGCCGGGAATGCTTCCAGCCAACATTAAGGTTGCCCCAAATTCCCCTAAAGCACGGGCAAAAGATAGCAAAGTTCCGGCAATCAATCCGGGTTTTGCGAGGGGCAATAGTACCCGCCAAAATACCATCCATTCTGTTGCACCGAGAGTTCTAGCACAGGCGATCAGGTGGGGATCGATTTGTTTAAATGCCGCCAATGCCGTTTTGTACATGAGGGGAAAGGCAACGACGATCGCGGCGATGACGGTGGCAGACCAAGTAAAGATAACGGTCACGCCAAATTGGTTTAAAAGTTGACCGATCGGGCTATTTTTTCCCAATGCGAGCAATAGGAGAAAACCAACGACGGTAGGAGGTAAAACTAAGGGAGAGGTAAAAATACCATCAATTAATCCTTTCCCTTTCCCGCGATATCCCAACATCCACCGCGCTGCTATAATACCTAAAAAGAAGGTAATAGTCGTGGCAGTTGCGGCAGTTTTTAAAGATATCCAAATGGGGGAAAGGTTAATCATCGGTTATTTGTCCTTTATCCTTTATCCTTTGTCTTTTGTCCTTTATCGTTCTGCCAATAACCAATACCCCATAACTAATGACTAATGACTACTGACCAATGACTAATCATAATTTTTTGGCGACAATGTGGAAAATGTGCCAGTATCGTTCTTCGTTGAGGGGGGTTTTGCCGAGGTGTTCTTCTTCCTCCAACCATTCGATCGCAAAAGGTTGTAACAATTTCTCGACTTGCGATCAAGTTTGATAGGTCAACCACGGTTTTCCAGCCAGCCAGGGATTGGCAACCCAAGAATCGCGATCGCCGAATAACTGACCGCAAAAGTAGCCGCCGGATGGCAAGGCATTCGTAATTTTATGCCACAGTTTAGAAAACTCTTGGGGATGGCAAAAAGGCAGAGAAAAGCTAGCGTTGATTAAATCTACATTTTCCGGAAAGTGACACTTTTCAAAGCGGATGACTTGAGTTCTGAGTTGGGAGATTTTGGCTTCGGGACGGCGGCGGAGACGATTGATCGCTTCCAATTGAGCGTCGATCGCAAAAACTTGCCAATTCTGCCGCAAAAGTTCGACCGTATCGCGTCCGTCACCGCATCCGAGATCGACGGCAGATCCCGGTGTTTTAAAATGCTGTAAAGCTTTGAGAAGGGTTTCGCGGGGAGGGCGATCGGCAACCGCATCGTAGTAAGCTTTCCAGTCGCGTTCTTGAATAGAAGAGGCGAGAGAATTTGTCGCATTTGTCATTTAATTTGCCTCCTTAAAACCGTACTGTGAAAATACTTTTTGAGTTGTTTCTTCCTCTAAAAACTCGACAAACGATCGGGCGGCTTCGGGATGTTTGCTACTTTTGAGAACGGCGATGGGATAAATAACGGGAGAATGGGTATTTTCCGGTGCGGTTTCCACAATTTTGACCGCTTCAGAATTTTGGGCATCGGTTTTATAAACAACTCCCGCCTCGGTGTTTCCCGTCGCCACGTAATTTAAAACTTGCTTGACATCTTTAGCATACACAGCTTTCGCTTTAACTGAATCGGTAATGTTGAGAGAAGTCAGCACTTCTTCGGCATATTTCCCCGCTGGAACGCTTTCCGGTTCTCCGAGGGCAATTTTCCCTACGGCATCGTTCGTTAAATCTTGAAACTCGGTTACATTAGCGTTATCTTTGGCAACAATTAACACCATCTCATTTTTCAACAAATCTTGACGAGTTCCAGCGAGTAAAAGATCTTTCTTCTCCAAAGCATCCATTTGTTTGGCGGCAGCGGAGAAAAAGATATCGACAGGTGCGCCTTGTTCGATTTGTTGTTGCAAAGACCCGGAAGATCCGAAGTTATAAGTCAGGGTAATCTCGGGATTTTCTCGAACGTATAGAGGTTGAATGGCTTCGAGAGATTCCTTGAGGCTAGCGGCGGCAGAAATGGTTAATTCTGTAGCTAGAGGCGGCGACGAACTTGGTAAATTGTCCGTTTGGCTACAGCCGATCGCCAACACTAATGATATTAAAAATAATCCAATATTGTAGAAGTATTTTTTAGCTGACAGAGAAACCATATCAATACCTTCTCACAGAGAAGTTTATTAATTTTTTATATACTATACTAAATTATCGAAAAAGGTCGCTATAAAGCCAATATCAGAATTCCGACCAGTCCCAACTTATTTCCCAATGGCAAAAATAACCCATTTGCTTCGTCGATGGTCATCTGGGAAGCGTGCAACCTGCTGACCAGTGCGGCAGTTTTGCCGTGACAAACCGACGAAAACGGCAAACTTTACTACGAACGACCCGTCAAGCAAGGTCGGGGTGCGATCGCCTTCTATTTGAGCGAAGACTGGGAATCCGAAGTTCCCGAACCCCTCAATCGCCTGGAGGCACTGGAAGTCATGGACAAAATCGACATTCGATCGGCGTGTTTGCATTCGATTTTTGCCCCCTATGCCACGACCCTTGATCGTCCGTGGGAGCAAGAATTTATCATCAGCGACCAGCAAATCGAGCAATATCTCGGATTCGACAAACGCAAAGATCTCAGCAAAGCCGCCAAACTGACATTAATTAAAGATTTCGTCGGGCAACCGTGCAAATTAATCGCGGCGATCAATTGGCCCGGACAAGGCAAAGTCAATAGCTTTTCCATTCCTCCCAGCCGCCTGTGGCAATTGCAGGAAATTCAGCACTATCTCGCTCCGGAAAAGTAGTACAATAGATACGCTCTCTAGATCGATCGGGGTGTTTTCGGTTGATGAAACCCGCACTGAAATTACCGCAAAAAATCATGCTCCTCGGTTCGGGAGAATTGGGGAAAGAATTCGTCATTGCCGCGCAACGGTTGGGTAATTTTGTCATTGCCGTCGATCGCTATGCCAACGCACCGGCCATGCAAGTTGCCCATCGATCGGAAGTCATTTCTATGCTCAGCGGGAACGATCTCGATCGCGTAGTTACCCAACATCAACCCGATATTATCGTCCCCGAAATCGAAGCCATTCGCACGGAAAAATTGGCAGAATTCGAGCAGCAAGGCATCACGGTGATTCCCACCGCTGCCGCTACCAACTACACGATGAATCGCGATGAAATTCGGGAGTTGGCACACCGCCAACTCGGCATCCGTACCGCACGCTACGCCTATGCGGAAAACTTAAAAGAACTGATCGAAGTTTCGGCAGAAATTGGCTTTCCCAATGTGGTCAAACCGGTGATGTCTTCCTCGGGAAAAGGACAATCGATCGTCCCTTCTGAATCGGAAGTGAAAGCGGCATGGAATTACGCGATCGAAGGTGCGCGAGGAGAAAGTCAAAAAGTTATCGTCGAAGAATTCATTCCTTTCGAGTTAGAAATTACCCTACTCACCATCAAACAGTGGAACGAACCCACGATTTTCTGTCCTCCCATCGGACACCGCCAAGAACGAGGGGACTATCAAGAATCGTGGCAACCCGCCGCCTTGGACGATGGCAAACTCCAAGAAGCGCAAGATATTGCTCGGAAAGTGACCGATGCGTTAGGCGGTGCGGGAATCTTCGGCGTCGAGTTTTTTATTACTCAAAATGAGGTCATTTTCTCGGAACTTTCCCCCCGTCCCCACGATACGGGAATGGTAACGTTAATTTCCCAAAATCTCAACGAGTTCGAGTTGCACTTGCGGGCGGTTTTAGGGTTGCCAATTCCCAAAATAGAAGTGTTTTCTCCCAGTGCCAGTGCCGTTATTTTAGCCGATCGTCACTCGCAATCGATCGCCTATACGGGAGTGGCGGAAGCTTTAGCGACTCCTGATGTGGAGATTCGTTTATTCGGCAAACCCGATTCTCGTCCCTACCGTCGCATGGGTGTGGCGTTAGCGAAGGGAAATACCACGGATGCAGCACGGGAAAAGGCGACGAAAGCGGCGAGTCAGGTTCAAATTGTTTATGGGTAATGGGTAATTGGTCATTAGTCATTGGTCATTGGTCATTGGTGGTTGGGCGAACTTTTACCAATTTCCTTAACTTTTGTCGGGGAGATGCAAAAAACGCCAGGAACTTAAGTTCCTGGCTAATCGCTAAACTCCATTAAAATGGACTGAATTTTTTTTAGTCTTCTCCAGAAGACTTTGGCTATTAGCCTGGTGTTTACTCGATCTCCCCTAGCCCCACTTAAAAATGGGGGAATGAAACTCAAAGTCCCCCTTGATAATGGGAATTTAGGGGGATAGGATCGCCAATTTAGGTAACTGACAACTTATATTCACAGTATAATTAACTTTAAGAAAGCTGAAAGGACGAGAGCCATGATAACGACAACAAAAACGCCAAAGCTCACTCTCGAAGAATACCTCAACTATGACGATGAGACCGATACCAAATACGAACTCATCGATGGAGAACTCGTAGCCATGCCTCCGGAAACGAATAGAAATAACCGAATTGCCATTTATTTACTCTCAAAATTTCTAAAAATCGTCCCTTTCTATCTCATTTGTTGCCAAGATACGGAGATTGTCGTGACGGGTCGAAAAACTCGAGTTCGCTTGCCAGACTTGATGGTATTAACTGAAGAATTGTTTGCGGCGATCGAGGGCAAACGAGCGACGATTACTCAAGATATGCCCCCACCCGCCTTAGTCGTTGAAGTTGTTTCTCCGGGAAAAGCCAACGAAGATCGAGACTACCGCTACAAGCGATCGGAATATGCCGCACGGGGAATTCCCGAATACTGGATTGTCGATCCCGATCGATCTAAAGTGACCGTATTAACCCTGGTTGATGGATTTTATGAAGAAGCCATTTTTGAAGGCGATCGAGCGATCGAATCAATAACTTTTCCCCATCTCAAACTCACCGCATCGCAAGTGTTAATGGCTTGATATAGCCAATCTAAACAAAATTTGAATATCTGTAGGGGTAGTGCCCTTACAGGTGTAGGTTTTTGACAATCAAGTGAGTGTGGACTAACGATCGGGCAATTCAGAGCGTGACGGCAACGAAAATTCAAAGGTTTTGCTTCCCCTGCTTCCCCTGCTTCCCCGGCTCAAGACAGCTCAAATCCGCACCTTTGTAAAAAACCTACCCTTGTCAGGGGGTAGGCACGGGGGGATTGCCCCTACGTCGATATTGATTAATTTGTCAACCTTTAGAAAAAATGCTATACTATAAGAGTGAAATTAAGTCAAGCGAGCGCACGATCGATGAACAAAAAGGCGGATCGAAATCGGAAAGTTGCGGCGAAAGAGCAGCGTCAGTTTCGCAAATCTGCCGCCCGCAGCAATCAACTTTTGAACTCCAAAATTCACCAACACGGCGGAGTTGCCCTCTTGCACAACGGCAAGCGAATCAATACCTACGCCACCGTTGCCGACATGAACAACATTGCCGTCAAAGGCAAAATGGCACAGGTGATTCAAGCCACCGTTGGTGTCAAACAAACCCGCGATGCCTACTCCGATTTTGAATTGGCACAAATCGAGTTTCTCGAAATGCTAGAAGCCCGAATTTTAGATCGGAAAAAACCTCGGGGACACGCCGAAATTGTCCGGGCGATCGACGAGGCGATCGCCGATGTTGACGCATTGTTGAAAAAATATTGAGAATGAGGGGTTTGGGGTAAGTTAGACGACTTTCCCCTCACCGCCTCATCCCATCAACGCGGTTTAAATCGTCACGAAATCCACCTCGGTTAACGGAGTGGTGACGCCGTTGAGAATAGCTAGCGTTTCCTCCCCAACAGCAATCTCCGTCTTCGTCCCGTTAGTAGCGACCGACAGATCTGCGAACTCGAGACCCTGCTTCAACCCGATGCGGTCTTCTCCCAAAACAAAATCGGTAATGATATCCGTGCCGTGACTGGGAGAAAAGACGAAGGTGTCGTTGCCGTCACCTCCGGAAACCGTGTCATTTCCTTTCCAAGCGAGGATGAAATCATTTCCATCGCCGCCAGAGATGACATCATCTCCCGCTTCGCCGTATAGCGAGTCGTCGCCGTTGCCGCCGAGGAGGGTGTCATCTCCCCCCTGTCCGGAAATCTTGTCGTCGCCGTCGCCGCCGTTGACATAATCGTTTTTGCGACTCGTCCAGATGCGATCGTCCCCACCTTTACCGTCGATGACATCTTCATCGGCAGTCCCAACTAACAGATCATCGCCGTCGGTTCCCACATTCGTCGGGGGCGGTACGATATCGTCCAGTACGGTATCGTTACGGAAGTCCAGATTTTGAATTCGTTCGTCAAATTCTGGGGACACATCTTCGGTATTAAAAGGTGCTGCTGCCGGGTAAGTAGCGGCGAGATACTCTGCCAGGGCATCTTGTTCCGAACCGTCGGGGGCGAAGGTTGCAGGACCCGTCCGGGTTTCGGGGGTGGGGTTTTCGGCATCTTCGGTAACGAGGTCAATTCGATCGCGTTGGGGGAAGGGATATCCATCGCCGCCATCGGCAAGGAATCCCAATGTTACCAAGCGGAAAGTGCGATCGCCATCTCCCACCAATTCGCCATTTTCCACCACCACATCCACGGTTTCGCCTTCGGCATCTTGAATCGCCAGAGACCGAATGCGATCGCCGGGTGGCAAGTCGTCATCGAAGCTGAAGGCAATTCCCGCTACCTGGGGAAACTGTCCGGGAGTCGCCCCGTCGGCAGTTGCCGATACCCCGTGTTCGAGAATGTCTACCAATTCCGATGCCGTGACCGTCAGCAGCGATAATCCGTTATTGAACCGCAAACTGTTGGTAATATCCAGTTGGGAAATCTCCCCTTCTTCCTTGCCTGCCAATTCGTTCGCCGGGGGCGGCACTTTCAGGAAATCTTCGGGACTGGTGGCACCGGGGGGAACGAGGATATCGCCGATATCATCCCGGATGCCGCCGCCGTTTTTGAGGGAAATGACGACATCGGAGTCAATATTTTGGGCGTAGGCGAGGTTGGCGTCGGCGGTGAGGTTGCCCAAGTTGGTTTCTTGGGTGCGAACGTCGCCCCGCGTTCCGTTGAGGAAGACTTCGGTTTTGCCGAAGATGTTGCCTTCTTGAGCGGCGATGACTTCCCGCAACTGGTTGGTAATTTCCACCACTTCGGGATCGGGAGTTCCTCCCACAGCGGCAACTCCGGCATCGTCGGTGGCATAGGCACCGCTAATATTGGCGTCGATGCTGTCGGGGACGATAACGCCGTTGGCATCGAAATCGACCACTAAGCGACCGACATATTTATAGTTACCGTCGGTATTGACCACCGCGATCGGATTTCCATCGGCAGCAGTCTGTAAGATGGGGTAAGGTCCTTCTACAGTATCCCCTGCCCGGAGGCGATCGGTTTCGTCTGCCAGTAAGGTATTAGAACCCCCCGCGACGATGATATCCACATCGGTGAGTAACTCGGCAAGCTGTTGTTCGATCGCGATTTGCTGCATATGTGCCAGCAGAACCACTTTATTCATCCCCGGATTCGCCGCCAGCAAGGCATCGACGGAAGTTTGAATTTCCGCTGCCAAGGCGGCGATGTCTGCCGGGTCTGTGGAGTCGAATTCGATCGGACGAACGCCCACATCCCCAGGAGAGGAAATCGTCGGGAGGGTGGGTGTGGTTGCCCCAACTACGCCAATTTTCTCCCCGTTGACGGTGACGATCGTATTTCCGGCAAGTTGACCGGGAATGTCACTGGCTTCTTGTCCGTCTGCGGTGACGAGGGGGGCGAGGTTGCGGTCGGTGGAGAAGTCGAGGTTGCTGCTGAGGTAGGGGAAATTCGCACCGGGATAAGCGGTTTCCGCGTCGGGTGGCAATAAGCTAGCAACTAAGCTGGTTCCCAAGTCGAATTCGTGGTTGCCAAAGGCGATCGCACTAAATCCTAACTCATTTTGAATCTGGATATCGCCGCGTCCGCTTCCCCCGAATGCCGTTTCGCTGGCAGACAGGAAAGGACCGGGAATGTAGGCATCGCCGGAGGAGAGAATTAAAGTGTTGGCATAGTCCGCGTTGCCGTCGCCGTCGGCATCCTGATTTTTCAAGGCATCCAGAACCGCACTAAACCGGGGGGCGTCGTCGAGGGCAGCAATTCCCGCCTCTTGGTCGGCAGCGTGCAGCAGTTGCAGGGTAAAGGTGTCCGCAGTTGGGGGGACGTCCGCTTCGTAAACGGTCGTCGTTCCGCTCACTTCGTTGGTGACGACTAATACAGGTTTGCCGTTGGGACTGTCCTCGGCGGCAATGAAGGTCAACCCTTCTGGGGCGATATCGACGTCTGTGCGAACGTATTGGATGAATTCCGGTTGGACCGGATTGCTGACATCGTAGACTAACACGCCACCCCCCGATCGTTCTAAACCGATGAATGCGAGTGTTTTTCCGCCTACAATCCCAATGGTCACGCCTTCGGGTTCCGCACCTTTGTCATCGGAACGCTGGTCGAATTCTTCGGGGTCGCCGTCGTTGGCGTTGAAGAGTTCGGGGGTTTGTTCGGCGGTAATTCGGGCGATCGCATCTCCACTATCGAACACCTGATTTCCGGTACTATCCCAGATGGAGAACGATCGTCCGCCGTAAGTATACAGCTTATCGTAATCCCCGTCGCCATCGAGGTCGCCGTCGATGCTGGAGACATTCAACCGACCTAGATTCTCTTCTAATTGTAGTTCGGCAGCATTGAGAAAGGCGGTAGGATCGAGGGTTAAATCGGCAACCCGTTCGTCTTCGCTGCGAGCATCTCCTTCGTTGGCGGTGATGTAGTAAGTTTCGCCGTTGGCAGAAAATGCGGCGATCGCGTCGGGTTGGTACAATCCAAAAACGGGATGGTTCTGTAAGTTAATCCCCCCATCTTCGTTACTGGCGTCGAGTTGGTTGGATCGATCGAACTCGATAATCCCCAACACCGTTTGTGCGGGATCGGGATTAAAGGGAACCGACCCGTCACCGGGGATTTCTTCTGCCAACAACCCGAAGTCATTATCGTTGATAACTGCCAGCGAACCGTCGGGAAGGAGTGCCAACCCTTCCGCTTTATCTCCGGCAACGTACCCTAAAGAAGGCAGATTCAGCACTTTGGTTTTAGTAACCGCTTGCACTCCCACAGCAGCTAAATCGTCCGCCGTCATGCCTTCCAATGCCGTCTCCGTTCCCGTTGCCGAAGACAGCGGCGTTCCCAAAATATTGGTTGCCCCAGTTAAATCTACCTCGAAGACGAACTTCTTAGAATCGGCATCGGTTCCCGAATCCCGTTCGATAACGAGGAATTTCCCGTCGCCTCGGTAAACCGCATCGCCGATTTTATCGACTCCGTTCGATCCTTCCAGGAAATAAACGTACTCTCCCGTAGGGGTTCCCGTGGCGGGATCGACTGCCAAAATTCGCAACACTTGAGAGTTGCGAGAATTGAAATCGCTTCGTTCTCCTAAAGCATCCGCTTCGGCGTCAGAAACGTCGGGATTGTCGATCGGACTTTGAATCCAAGCATACAACTGACCGCGATCGGTATCCAGTGCCATGCCTTCAAATCCCCGGTTGCTGCGGCGTTGAGCGTAAACTTCCGGCAGGGTTTCCGTTCCGAAGGTTCCCACCGCTTCCCCGGCAGCATCCGCCGTTCCTTGGGGGATAAACCGATCAAGCAGTACCCCATTTTCGTCGAAGTGGTAGATGGCGGGACGATACTCGTCGGACATCCAAAATGTACCATCGGGTGCCACCACGATCGATTCTAGATCGGCACCCAAGGGATCGTTAGCGAGGGGATTGCCCAGCAAATCCACGGGTTCTTCGTCGGTATGTGCCGAACCCGAATCGCCACCTTGTAAATTGGGCAACCCGGTTAGCGGGGTTCCATCTGCCCGAGTCAGGAAAATTTGTTCGGCAATCTCAATTTCACCGGACGATCGATCGAGGGTAAAACGTACCAATCGGGGTTGGTAATCTGGCAGGGGAAACGGACGTTCGTCGAATCCGTCGCCATCGACATCCGTGGGTTCGCCATTGGGTCCGCGATCGGGCGTGGCGATAAAATGATACTTACCATCGTCGCCGATTTTTTCAAAGAACAAACCCGACATTCCCCCCAACAAAATTTCTTGACCTGCCGGGGTGGTTCCTAATACTTCCCCACTCAAATCCCAGGGATATTGAGTTAAGGTCGGTTGTCCTTGACTCCAATCTTTGAACCCCAAAGGTTGAATCTCTGAAATCTTCCCTTCTTCAATATTGACAACAGCAACGGCGTTATTTTCTTGAAGCGTCACGAATGCCGTTTTGCTATCCGGTGAAACGGCAATATATTCCGGTTCAAAATCTTCCGATGCCGTCTTTTCTGGGAAGATGCGAACGCCGCGACCCCGCAGTTCTTCTTCTTTGCCATTAAATGCGGTAAAGTCTGCCGTAGTAACGGTGGCACTGCCGACGCCAGCAGAGAGATCGATGATACTCACCGAACCTTCGGGATCGATCTCGTCTCCGGGTTCGCCTTCATTGGCGACTAAAACTTTGCTGCCATCTGGGGTAAAAGTTACCATATCTGGCAGCGATCCGACGGTTACCGAATTCAGGGCATTTCCATCGGTATCAAAAAATGCAACCGTGCCGGGTTCCGTAGCGGGATCGGCTTTGATCGCCGCTACTAATATGCCATTTTTGACGGCAACGCTATTGACTCCCGCCCCAAATGGAGTAATATCGATTTCAAAGAGTTTGGCTAGATTTTGAGGATCGCTCAAATCTAAAACGTCGATTTTGGCAGTTGCGCCGTTAACGACAAATAGCCGTTTTGTCGTTGAATCATAAGCCGAAATTTCGGCTGCACCTTCGTCAAAAAATCCGGTCTCGTATCGACCGACTTGATTTAGTTGGATGTCCATGGTTAATGCGTTTGAATTTAAGTTACTCGAAAAGAAACACCCCGAAATTTTAGGTCAGCCGCGATCGCGCTTTTTTTTTGAAAAGATTTTGGCGATCGTTGAAAGGCAGAAAAATTGAATGACCATTAAATTTGGCAAAAACGCCCCATGTAACTACGAGCAATAGAGCAAAAACATCAAGACAAGGGATAGTTTTTTGTCAGAAGATCGAACTCCTGCCAAAAACTCTTCTTCCTCAAGAAAGAGGCTTGTACCTTCGTTTTGGTTCGAGTATTAAAAAAAATCTTCTATTGCTTTGCAGAATACTGCCATTTTTTATGAAGTTTATGTTTGTAGATTTATCTAAATTGCCAACTGAAAAAATGCTCGAATGTTACCGATCTGTTTCACAACAAAAATACAACCTTAGTCAATCTATAAAATAACGTTGCGTTGTGGGTTAAATTGAGGTTAATCCTAATTTAAAACCCCCGATCTTTACATTTTTTTTACAATTTTGCATAAAAATTTACAAAATTAATATATTTTTAGAAGAAAATAACTGTATAGCAGAGGGCAGAAG
>DVED01000026.1 GCA_015295945.1 Oscillatoriales cyanobacterium M59_W2019_021
ACATTTGCCATGTTGATTTGTATTAGCTTATCGCCGCCTCCGTACCTCAGTGAGGGCAACGCACAGTCCGACGGCTAAAAAGGCGATCGCACTATAGGTTGCGCGATCGGCAAGGTCGATCGCCTGCGTACCGAAAAGAGGCTCGAATAGGCTCGCAGCCGCGCCGAGACTGCCGAAATAGGTTCCCATACCCAATCCGATGCGGTGAGGGGGAACAGCCCCGAAAATGAAGGGAATCGCCCCGTTATTGACGAGGCTGAAGGCGGCAACGATCCCGACGATCGCCGCGACAATACCCCCAGGCTGGGGAACGAAGCCCATCAACAACACCAAATAAACCGTGACGGCAACGCCGACCAGAATCGCCCGAGAATTTCCCCACTTGGCAGCCACAATCCCCGCCGGAACCGATCCCACGGCAACCGCCAAACCAAACAGAAACGTCACGATCTTTAAGTTGGCATCGGGGTAGGGAATGACGATCGCCTCAGACAGAACCCCCGACAGAAAACGCAATCCCCAATGAACTCCCATACTCACCCCGGAGATCGCCCCCAAACCCAGCAACAGAGACGGTAAGGGGACGATCGCCTCGGCTGGCGGCGGTGCGGGAGGTTCCGGCGGATGCCGAGAACGCAGGACTTTGACAGCAACCAACATGACCAGCGATCCGGCAGCAAAGGCAATCCACGGTCCCAAACTTAACAAAAACTGAGTGGAAAACGGAGCGATCGCACCCATCGTCCCGGCAACCAACACCAATACGCTAATCGCCCTCGGCAACTCCGGCACGGCGGCGTAGTGCATCACCAATGCCATCACCGGAGCGCGAAACACCGTCATCGCCAGCGCCCAAGCCACGGCGACGCACGGCAGTACCCAACGCAACGCTCCCCCAGGCGTACCGACAAAAAGGGTCGCGGGAATGAGGAGAAAGGACGCCGAAGAGAGGATGACACCCAACGAAATCAAAGGAAATCGCGTACCGATCGCATATTTCGCCCGATCGGACAACCCCCCCATCATCGGTTCCATGGCGATCCCCAACAGGGATTCGATCAGCAGCAAGCGTGCGGGAAAGCTTTCGGGAAACCCCAACGGGGTCAGCAACTGTGGCAAATACGCCCGGTAAATCACCCAACTGAGGATAATCGAAGCCTGGACGGCTGCCAACCCCAGCACCGGACGCCACAGAACGAGGCGATTGCGCCACATCGAGTTTCCCGAATCATTCATCTCTCAAATGCCCACTGTAATCCTTGCCGCCATTGTGGCACGTCGTTTTCCCACTGGCGACCTCCTGTCACTCCTGCGATACGATCTATAGAAAAGCCTCTACCCGCGTCCCAACTATGCCTCGAATTTCTGCCCTCGGATTGGATATCGGTCGTCGCCGCGTAGGGGTGGCGGGGTGCGACGGTTTGGGATTAGTAGCGACGGGGTTATGTACCCTCAAACGCACATCTTTTGATCGTGACGTGGCGTACTTGCAAGACTGGGTGAGGGAAAGACAGGTTTCGGTGTTGGTGGTGGGTTTGCCCTATACCCTCGACGGAACTCTGGGCAACCAAGCCAAACAGGTGCAAAAGTACGCCCAACGGTTGTCGGCGGCGTTGGGTTTGCCCGTGGAGTACGTAGACGAACGGCTCAGTTCGGTAGAAGCGGAAGAATTAATGCTTGCCGAAGGGGTTTCGCCGTCATGGAATAAGGAAACCATCGATCGCAAAGCGGCTGCCTTGATTTTGCAGCGATGGTTAGACGAACGACGCGAATTGGGTAATGGGTAATGGGTCAACGTCGATCGATCTGGCGACGGCAGCGTTGCCAGTAAATTTGGGCAACGCGATCTTTGGGATGGGTTTGCAAACAACGCTCTAGCAGTTTTTGGGCTTCGGTAAAGGCTTTCAGGTAGTATAGAACTAATGCTTTCTCGAAGTGAGTTTTGTTGGCTAATTTTGCCTCGCGCAGGGAGGGTGGGTCGGTATCAAAGACTTCAAAAACCGAGACTTTTTCCGCTTTCCCTTTGACGCGCACGAAATCGATAAAGCGCAGGTGATAGTCTGCCGGATTGTTCAAGCTGACAAAAGTTTTGTGAGAAATTAATAGGGGAACGCCATAGTTTTTAGTTAAGCCTTCTATCCGAGACGCTAAGTTGACATCATCACCCATTGCCGTGCCGTCGAGACGAGATTGTCCGCCGACAATACCTAAAATGAGATCCCCTGTGTTGATGCCAATGCCGATGCGAATGGGTGCGTAACCCACCGATTGGAGATCGCGACAATAGGCTTGTAATTGCTGCAACATCGAGATTCCCGCACGAACGGCATCGTCTGCACCGCCGCTAAACAACGCCATAATGGCGTCGCCGATATACTTATCGATAAATCCACCATTCTGGAAAATGGCAGGTTCCATGCGAGATAAATACGAATTGATAAACTGAAAATTTTCCGCTGGCGTCATTTGCTCGGACAGCGTTGTAAACGAGCGAATATCGGAGAAGAGAACCGACATTTCTTTGCGAACCGAGTTGCCGACGCTCACATCTAAAATGCTTTCTTTTTCGAGAAGTTGTAAAAATTGTTTGGGAACGAAGCGAGAAAAGGCTCGATTGAGTTGAGACAGTCGTTCGATAAAGTCTTGACGTTCTTTCTCGGCTTTTTTGCGATCAGTGATATCCTGAAAAGCGGCGATCGCGTAACTCACGTCTCCTTCAGAATTATAAATTGGCGTCCCCCAAATTTCGAGGGGAATCGTGCGATCGCCACTGCGAATTTCCAGATCGTCAGCGGTCGTGCTTTGACCTTGTAAAGCCAGAGATAAAGGCATTTTACGAGCCGGATAGATCGTATCGCTATCGGCTAAATAAGCACCGTACGCTGCGGATAACCGATCGAGTTCTACCGATTCGCGAATTTCCGTTCCCAGTAATTCCTGCGCCCGCGAGTTAATTGAGGTCGGCGTTCCCCGAGCATCGGTAATAAAAACGCCGACGGGCATTGCTTCGATAAATTGATGGAGACGATTCTCGTTTTCTCGCAGGCGATCGATCAGTTTTTCTTGTTGCTGGTTTGCTCGTTCTAAGGCTTGGTTAACCTCCTCGAGTTCGGCATTTTTTTGCGCTAGTTTTTTATCTTGTAAATAACTATGTAGGGCTTCCGAGACCGTGAGAATCAGATCTTCTGAATGCCATGGTTTAGAAATATAACGATAGAGCTTTGCATATTTCACTGCATTCCCAATTGCTTCGAGATCAGCTTGTCCGGTGAGCATAATCTTGAGCGTTTTGGGAGAAATTTCGTGAATTTTTTTCAACACCTCATCGCCTTTGATATCCGGCATGATATAGTCAGAAATCACCACGGCAATTTCGTACTCATCTTCCAAAAGTTCTTCAACCAACTCTAAGGCATCTTCACCTCCCAATGCCGTTTCGACGAGATAGTTATAACTCAAGGCTTGCTTGAGTTGTATTTTGAGACTATCTAAGATAGTGATTTCATCATCGATACAGATAATGACGGGTTTTCTCATGATTTTGAGAGACCAGACCGAATCGTGTCAATGAGTTCCTCTGTTGTCCAGGGTTTAAACAAACATCGGTGTAAGTTGGCTTGTTTCTTAGCCCGTTCGATCGCCTCTTCATCGGCTTGTCCCGTCAACAAAACTTTAACAATCTTAGGAAAACGTTGATGCACTTGAATTAAAAATTCATCGCCTTTAATTCCCGGCATCAACCAATCCGAGACAATGACGATAATATCAATCTCATCTTCTTCAAATTCGTCAATAATTTCCAGAGCTTCGTCGGCACTTTCTGCCATTTCATAAATATAGTCTTTGTCGAAAGCCTTCTTAAGCTGAGTTTTGAGACTGTCCAGAACGACCATCTCATCGTCAACACATAAAATAACGGGTTTAGACATAACTAGATTAGACCTCTATTCAACCATAAAATAATCCGATCAGAAAAATTGACATTCCCGATCAATTGTTAAGTCTCGATCGGCAATACAATTGTAAACTCAGTTCTTCCCGGCTCCGACTCAACGCGAATCTCACCGCTGTGTTTATCGATAATTTTTTGAACGAGATACAAACCCATTCCACTGCCTTCTCCTATTTTTTTGGTTGTATAAAACATATCAAAGATTAGAGGTAAGATTTCCTGAGAAATTCCCGATCCGGTATCGGTCAACCCAACTAAGATCGAGTCGTCTTGGTGGCGTACGTCGATCGAGATTATCCCTTGGTTTTTCATGGCATGCAACGCATTTTGAATTAAATTCATCCAAACTTGTTGTAGCTCGTCAGGATAGCAGAAAATTTCGGGGAGGAGAGGATCGTAGTTTCTGACGATCTCGACCCCCTGTTTAAATTGGCTCTGATACAGGGTTAAAACCGTTTCAATCCCGTCGATAATATTGGTCTTAACTTTTTCAGCTGGGTGGGGATAAATATACTGTTTGAGTGCCAAGACAACCTTAGCGGCGCGTTCTGTGGCGATCGAGATGACTTCCAGACTTTTCTTCATGTTGGAAATTCGATAAACCGCATCGAGTATGGTTTCGCTTTCCGCTTTTTTTAACAGGGGCAACCAACTGGCGAGATCGTCGTACAACCCGAGTTCGACTAGAGTCTCGGCCACGCGATCGGCATTGACAATATTTTCGGATTCCAATTGCTCGATCAACTGCCGTCTTGCCTGGCGTTTTTCTCGAGTGGACAGAAGGCTTAAGGAAGAGTTCGATCGCTCCAGTAACTTGCAAAAATCGGCATAACCCTCGAAGGGAAATTTTTGGAAAAAGTTGGGTAACTCTTGGAGAATTTGCGTTAAAAATCCGCTGAGATTGCTAGCCGAAGAACGAATGGCTGCCAGAGGCGTATTGATTTCGTGGGCAACTCCACCGATTAATTGCCCCAGTGCCACCATTTTTTCCGCTTGAATCAGTTCGTCTTGGGCGGTTTGCAACCGTTGCAACGTATTCTGAAGTTCGCGATTGCTGGCTTCGAGTTGGGCGGTGCGTTCTCGCACTCGCACTTCGAGATCGGCATTGAGACGGCGGACTTGGGCTTCGGCTTCGATGCGTTGCGCCATTTCCCGCTGCATTTGGGCGTTGGCGTGACTGAGTGCTTGCGTTTTTTCGGAGATGACCTGCTGTAGCCATTCGATCCGGACGTTCAAGTCTGCGGGATCGATGGCTGCGAGTAACGTACTTTGGGTGACGATTCCTGCCAAAATCCCCGCGTCGTCGGCAACCACAAGTCGCCGAATGTTGTGCCGCTGCATGAGTTGATGGGCTTCCCACAGGGTAGCATCCGGTTGCAGGAGCCAAAGTGGGGTGCTCATCGCCTCGGCGGCGAGGGTGGCGTTAAAATCAAGTCCTCGGACTTGGAAGCGCACGATATCCCGTTCGGTGAGGATGCCAAGCGGACACTGGTTGCCTGCGGCGGACGGCGTGCAAATGATAATGCAGCTTTTCCGGTGAGTTGCCATCTGCTGGGCAACTGATAACAGGGAATCGGTGGGTGCTGCCTTCACCACATCGGTCACCATCACATCGGCAACGTAGCGCATTTGCAGCAAATCCGTCGGGGTCAGGGCTTGGCGCAAGTTTTGAGCGGTTACAATTCCCCGCAGTGTGCCGCCATCGTCGATAATGGGCAGGTGGCGAATCTTCGCAGCCCGCATTCGAGATAGAACTGCCACCAGATCTGGCGATTGAGCTTCAGAAATCGTCACCAATTGCGAGGACATGACGCGCTCGACGGGCAGGGTTGCCAAATCGGCTGCCTGGGATGTCAGTCGGACGACATCCCGCTCGGTGAAAATCCCGATTAAGGTTTCGCCTTCGACGATGGCGATGTAAGAACTGCGATGTTGGCTCATCCGGGCGATCGCCTCGGCAACAGAGGCGGATGGTTTGACTGTCAGAGGCTGCGGGTCGATGGCATTTTGGAGGAGGTCGGAAGATGGAAAATCAGACATAAGCTTCTCAAAAATTTAAGCAAACACGAATGTTGAATGCTCGTTAGCGATCTAAAATCGGCAAATTGACCGTGAAGGTGGTTTTGCCGGGACGGCTATGAAAGTCGATCGCACCTTGATGTTTTTCCACAATTTTGCGGACGATATCGAGTCCCAAGCCGCTCCCTTCGCCGGGGGGTTGGGTGGTAAAGAAAGGCTGAAAGATTTTGCCTTGAATGTCTGGGGGAATTCCCGCGCCGCTATCGGTAATATCGATACAGATCTGCCGATCGCGCCGCTCGATCGCCACCGTTAAAGTTCCTTGATTTTTCATGGCTTGCAGGGCATTGTGGATTAAATTCGTCCACACTTGATTGAGTTCGTCGAGGTAGCCCCAAATGGCAGGTAAACCGTCGCTATAATTTCGCACGACGGTGACGCCTTGATTGAATTGATTTTGATAGAGTTTCAGGACCGCATCCAAGCTGTCCGGAATCTGAATTTTAACTTTTTCGTCTGCGGAAATCAGCCGAGAGTAACTCTTCAGGGCAAAGACGATTTTTGCCGCCCGATCGGTGGCGGTGGAAATGGTTTGCGTGCTTTTGACGAGGCTGCAAAGTCGATCGGCAGTCTTGAGGATCGGCTGGCAATGGGGATCGCGGAGTAAGGGGAAGAACGACTCGAGATCGTCGAAAACGCCTAGTTCGACCAGGGTATCGGCAATATTATCGACATCGTGGACATCTGCCGCTTCTAACTGAGTCGCGATCGTTCGTTTGCGTTTTCGCCGTTCGCGACTGGATAAATCATCCGGTTTTCGCTGGGCGCTTTCGAGAAGGCGAAAGAAGTCGCGCTGGCGATCGCCTGACAGATTTTGAAAAAAGCTGGGCAGGTCTTGCAGGTTATTTTTTAAAAAATCGGCAATATTGGTCGCCGACGATCGAATCGCCCCCAAGGGCGTATTCACTTCGTGAGCCACCCCCGTCACCAACTGTCCCAGGGCTGCTATTTTTTCCTGTTGAATCAGTTCGTCTTGGGCAGTTTTCAACTGTTCGAGCGCGTCCGAAAGGTCTCGCGTGCGTTCGGAAACTTTATCTTCGAGGGTGTGGGAATAGTCGGCAAGTTCTTTATAAAGTCGAGCGTTTTCTAAAGAGATTGCCGCTTGAGAGGCTAAGATTTTTAAAACTTCCACGCGATCGTTTGTAAACGCTTCTGCGGTCAGGCGATTTTCCAGATACAGCAGCGCGATCGCTTTCCCCTGTTTTTGTAGGGGCAAACACAACACCGATTTGGGTTGAGACTCGACAATATAAGGATCGGCGGCAAATCGGATTTCGGTGCTGGCGTTGTCCAGAACCAAGGTTTCTTGGGTGCGCCATACCGAATGTACGATGGTTAAGGGCAAATTTTGCAGGGGATCGATCGGGGTTTCTAAAGAGCATTGTCGCTCCGAACATCGAGCCGCGACAACTAATTCTCCCGATCGTTCTAGAATGAGAGCGCCTTGGGTAGCTCCGGCATTTTCGATCGCCACTTGCATCAACGTCGAGAGCAATTTGTCGAGGTTCATTTCCTCCGATAAGGCTTGAGAAGCTTTAATCGCCGTTCCCCAATCGAGCGCGTCGGAAACTCCCGTGGAGGTACTGGCAATGGTTTCGGTGGCGATCCGAGTCATGGCAGTGCCTGTGGATTGGCGCAGCGGACTCTTGAGAATGGGAGCGAGGAGTTGGGAATCGGTGCGTTCGAGGCGATCGGTTTTGGCTTTTGCCCCCCATCGCGCGTAACCGTAGTAAGCTTCTTGCAGATACGAAGCGGCAATTTTTTCTTTCCCCCAATCTAAATAAAATCGGGCGGCGAGTTCGTTGGCGAGGGCTTCTTCTTGTCGGTATTCGTTATCTTTGGCTCCGGAAATCGCCCGATCGTACAGGTCGATCGCCTCGTTTTTTTGCCCTAATACTCGGCATTTTTCCGCAGCTACCAAATCGACCTTATGCTGGTGGTTTGCCGGAGAATAGTCCGCCCATTTTTGTTGCAGTTGCCGTTGATTTTGCTCGACCCGATCCCAAATAGCTGCGGCTTCCCCAGAACAAGGATCTAAGGTTGCCAAAGCCGTCAAAGAATCGTAGAAATAAAAGGCAGGTTCGCCAAACGAGCCAGCCCCCGCTCGCGCGTATTTTCGCGCTTCTACCCCATACTCTCGCGCCGCTTCTAGTTCTCCAAATAGATAGCAAAGCATGAGTTTATACAAATAAAAAATATACGATCCGTACCAATCTTCGGCGGAGGTCAGTTGAGTTAAAATCTCGGTTTCTTGGAGGACTTCCCCGGAGAGAACGCTGGGTTTTTCCGGAGTTCCCAGCAAGTTTAACGCGGCTTGCCAGTGGAGGCGACAGTAATTAGCGGTGGTCGTTTGATTCAATTGCGCCAACCCCTGACTGTAGGCACGCAAATCTGGCTCTAACGCCGTCAACGGTTGACCGCTCCAAACCGAATGCAGGCAGAACACCACCGCGCTATGTCCGGCAAAATCTTGGTTTCCGACTTCTAGCGCGTTGGTATACGTTTCTTGCAACAAAGGTAGGGTTTCTTTCACGTGAGATTTACGGTGGAGAATAAATCCCGCCGCGACTTGTAAGGCTTCGGGGGCGATTTCTTTGGCGTCTAGTTTGGAGACCACTCGCACTGCCAATTGACCGAATTTTACCCCCGTTTCTACATCTTGTAAAACGTTACAAGACATCATGCCATAGGCAGCATACATTAAGGGAGAAATCGAGGTATTTCCCGCTTGAATGGAGAGTTTGACCGATCGAGTCACGATGGCGGGAAATAGGAGAGAACCGGAAATATAAGCGGCGGGAATGATGCTGCGAATAATCTGAAGAATTGCTAAGATTTTGCCGTCTTCCGTTACGGGCAGCCGATCGAGATCGGTAATTTGGCGATCGCCGATGAGGGTTTCGATCTCGGCAATACTGTCTCGAATGTCATCTTGGGCGATGGTTTCTGGAAACTCAACACCTAACTTTCGTAAGAGTTGGCGGGCGATCGTCAGTGCCTCGGTGGGTTGATTTCGCGCCACGTTTGCCAGAATGCGAATGCGATAAACCTCGACTTTTTCTAACAACGATCGCACCCGATCGACGACGGTTTCGATCGCCCGTTCCATCGCCGCAAAATCGCCGCACAACGAGGCTAATTCAGCGGCTAAGTTATAAAACTCGAGAGTCATTTCGTATTGCCGCTGCCAAGCCATTTCCCCAAGTAAATTCAAGCCCATTTCCGCATACTCTCGACTGGCGGGGTAAGCCGTTGCCGATCGCGCTTTGCGACAGGCGATTAAATTCAATTCGGCTAACTCGTCCCGTTCGGCGCGATCGGTTGCCAGTGCCGTACCGTAGTTCAGTTGTCCCACTAGCTCGAAAATGCGATCGGCTCGGGCTTCCGGCGGAATTTGGCGCAGGAGCAATCGACCGATGCGGTAGTGGGTGATTTGTTGGCGATCTTGAGGAATCAAGCCATACGCCGCTTGTTGGATGCGATCGTGCAGAAACCGATAGCCGACACTTGCTGTCTGTGCCGCCGTTTCTCCGGTACTGCCTTGGAAAAACTTATAAGCTTCGTCGATGGGCAGAATCAATCCCTCTTGCAAGGCGCCCCACAAATCGATCGCCACTCGTTCCGGGGAAGCCTCACACACCACTGCCAGCGTCTCGAGATCGAAACGATCGCCAATACACGCCGCTAACTTCAAAACCTGCTGCGTTGCTTCGGGCAATTTCTGCAAGCGTCCCGCCACGAACTGGACCACATCGTCGGTGAGTGCCGCCTCCCGCACCCGTGCCAAATCGCATTTCCAATAGCCGACATCGCGATCGAACTCGATGAGTCGATCTTCGTGCAATCCCTGCAAAAACTGAGTGGTAAAAAATGGATTTCCCTGGGTTTTGCGATACACCAACTCCGTCAGGGGTCGCGCGAGTTCTGCGTCGCAACTGAGGGTTTCGGCAACCAAGGTATCGATGTGACCGATCGCCAGCGGTTGCAAGACGATCGTCGAAACAACCGCCTCAGTTCTCTCCAATTCGCTCAAGGTCAACATCAACGGATGGGCGGGAAACACTTCGTTATCGCGATAGGCGCCCACCACCAGCAAATAACCCGTTTGGGATTGGGCTAACAACAGCTTTAACAGATTCAACGACGCCGAATCCGCCCACTGCAAATCGTCGAGGAACATCACCAAAGGATGCTCTGGGGTAGCGAACACCCGCACGAACTTCCCAAAGATGGAATTAAACCGATTTTGCGCCGCACTGCCGGACAATTCGAGAACGGGGGGCTGTTTGCCCAGGATTTGTGCCAATTCTGGAATGACATCGATAATCACTTGTCCGTTGTCGCCCACCGCCTGGAGAATTTTGGCTTTCCACTGGGCTAAGGCAGCATCGGATTCGCCGAGCAATTGTCCCATCAAATCGCGGAACGCTTGCACGAAGGCACTCAAGGGAATGTTGCGATTGAATTGGTCGAATTTGCCTTTAATGAAATAGCCCCGTTGTTTGACAATGGGTTTATGCACTTCGTTGACGACGGCGGTTTTGCCGATGCCGGAAAATCCCGCCACCAGAATCAGTTCGCTTTTGGGGTTGGCGGGCACATCGGCAGCGGGCGAAGCATTGGGACTATAGACTTGGGGGGTTGCCGAGCAGAGATCGCCCCAATGCTTCGCCCCTACAGCTAGGGTTCCGGCGACGCGAGCGAATGCAGCTAGTAATTGGGCGACTTCCCGTTCTCTGCCGTAGAGTTTTTCGGGGATGACGAAGCGATCGCCGATATCCCGTTCTCCAAGGGGAAAAGGGGCTATTTCTCCGGTAGTTGACCACAGTTGCCGACACCGTTCTAAATCGTGCTGCAAACCCAAGGCACTCTGATAGCGATCTTCGGCATTTTTCGCCATCAGTTTCCGGACGATATCCGATAGCATGGGTGGAATGGGTTCGCGGATAACCGATGAGGTATAGCGGATAACCAAGGGCGGTGTTTTGGCGATGTGGCAATGCACCAACTCCATGGGATCGTGGGTGGCAAAGGGTAATTGTCCCGTCAGCAGTTGAAAGAAGGTGACGCCGAGGGAGTAGAAGTCGGTGCGGTAGTCGATGCCTCGGTTCATTCGTCCGGTTTGTTCCGGGGAAATGTACGCCAAGGTTCCTTCCAAGACGTTGGGGTTGAGGAGTTGTTGCCGTTCTTTGGGCAACAGCGTTGAGATGCTGAAGTCGATGAGCTTGACTTGGCGGGTTTGGGGGTGGATGAGGATGTTGGCGGGTTTGATATCCTTGTGAATGACGCGCTGTCCGATCGTATAGTGGAGGACTTGGGCGAGTTGGATGGCAATGTCGAGAAAGTCGCCGAGGGTTCGTTTCTCTTGCTGCCAGTCGTCCCACAGAGATATCGATCCGTCATCGGGCATTACCAAGGCGTAACCGTTGCCGTACCGTTCTAGGGCGAGGGGTCGGACGATCGCCGGATGTTCCAGGTTTTGGGCGATGGCGTATTGGTTGCGAAACTGGACGAACTCGTTAAAGTTGGGGTGGGGGTTGGCGAGGGTTTTGATAATGACGGGTTGGCGATCGCTCGTGCGAATGGCGCGAGCGACGAGGGTGCGAGTTCCACGGTACAGTCGATCGGTTTCTTGATAACCTGTTAAGTTCAGCATCGTTGACAGAAATAAACCTGAGTCGGGGACAAAGAATAGAACCACATACACCCTCTAGGTCGAATGGCATCGAACTACGTCGAAAGGGGCAAACTCACCGTGAAGGTGGTTTTGCCGGGAACGCTGTCAAAGTCGATCTTGCCCTGATGTTTCTCGATAATTTTGCGAACGATATCGAGTCCCAAGCCGCTCCCTTCTCCGGGGGGTTTGGTGGTAAAGAGCGGCTGAAAGATTTTGCTTTGAACCTCTAGGGGGATTCCCGCACCGCTATCGGTTATGCTAACGCAGATGTCGTTTTTGGACTGGGTGATGTCGATGGTCAGCGTGCCTTTGTTGTCCATGGCTTGAATGGCATTGTGGATTAAGTTCGTCCATACTTGATTGAGTTCGTCGGGATACCCCCAAATGTTCGGTAAGGTTTCTGGATAATTTTTAATGACTTCCACGCCTTGTTTGAGTTGATTGTGATAGATAGTCAAGACAGTTTCCAGGCTCTCAATAACATTCGTTTCCACTTTTTGACCGGATGGAGTTTGTCGGGAATAACTCTTCAGGGCAAACACGATTTTTGCCGCCCGATCGGAGGCGGTGGAAATGGTTTGCGTGCTTTTGATAATGCTAGTAAGTTGATAGGCAGTCTCGAGAATTTCGTGACCCTCGGGATCTCGCAGTAAAGGTAAAAATGGCTCGATGTCTTCGCAAACCCCCAATTCCACGAGGGTATCGGCAAGGGTATCGGTGTCGTCGAGGTCTTCAGATTCTAATTGGCGGGCGATCGCCCGTTTGAGTTTTCGCTGTTCTCGACTGGATAAATTTGTCTGTTTTCCAACCGCCGAGTCCAGGAGGGCAAAGAAATCTTGCTGGCGATCGCCGGAGAGATTTTGAAAAAAGATCGGCAATTCGCGCAGGCGATCGCGTAAGAAATCAGCAATATAGCCCACCGACGCTCGGATCGCTCCGAGTGGCGTATTCACCTCGTGAGCTACCCCGGCAACCAATTGTCCTAAAGCTGCCATTTTTTCCGATTGAATTAACTCGTCTTGCGTGGTTTTCAGTTCTTGCAAAGTTTGGGCGAGTTCTTGATTTTTTTGCTGCAATTGCTCCGTGCGTTCGGCAACTTGTCGTTCTAAGGTACGGTTGTAATCGGCTAGGACTTTTTCAGCGCGTTTGCGTTGGGTAATATCTTGAAACGCGGCGATCGCGTAAGCAATTTCTCCAGTTTCGCTGTAAATTGGCGTTCCCGAACATTCGATCGGCACGATTTTATCGGGTTGGTGAATTTCCATATCGTCCACCCGCAGACTTTCTCCCTGCAAGGCTTTGACCACGGGGAGGCGATCGACCGGATAAAGGCGATCGCTCCCAACCAAATAAGCTTGATACACTTCGGTTAGGTCTTCGGGTGCGGCATCGGCAACCAACCCCCGTCCTAACAATTGCTGTCCGGTTTGATTGGTATAGTAGGGGTGTCCGTGGCGATCGGTGACGAACACGCCGATGGGCATGGCATCCAGGAATTGCGCCAGCCGCTTTTCGCTTTCGGAAATCGCCTGGTTGAGCGCTTTCATCTCGGTATTTTGCGCTTCTAGGGTGGCGAAGGAGTCTTGCAACTGTTCCACCATCTGGTTAAATGTTCTCGCCAGCAACCCCAGTTCGTTGCGCTCTCGCAGTTCGACGCGCACCCCCAAATCGCCTTCGCGAATTTGAGATGCTGCCGAGGTCAGTCGCATCAGAGGCGACACGATGCGTCGGGAAAAAATCGCCCCCGTACCGATGGCTAACACCGTGGCGATACCCAAAGTTCCCCCCACGGTCAAAATCATATCCCGGACGGGGGCATACACTTCGGCGGTAGGCAGTTCCACCATCACTTTCCAAGGCACGCTTTGCACGGGAGCAACTGCACCGAGAACTTCTTGCCCTCGCAGTCCTGGATAAGTATCGAGAAATTGATGGGTGGGGGAAAGAATTTGTGACTTTAAATCGCGGACGAACGATCGATCGGACAGATCTTCTAACGTTGCCGTTTCCGGAGATCCGCCCGCTTCGGCAATCAGATGCAAGCGGTTGTCCAAGACGTAAACATATCCGGTTTTTCCAACAGATGTTTGCGAAACGACAAACCACAGAAATTCTAAATTAATCTGAGCCAGTAACGTCCCGTCTACTTTATCCTCGTTATTGCGGATGGGAACGGCAAGCATGACCACCGGACTTTTGAGTTCGGGATCGATTTCCACCGTGCCGACGTAATCTTCTTGATATTTGTAGGTGCGGGTAAATAAGGGCTTATCGGCTTGATTTTTCAGGTCGATCTCTTTGTACAAAGAAGCTTGGGCAACCGCATCGCCGCGATCGTCCAGCAAGGCGACGTATTCAAACGCTTCGTTGTGGCGCGTCAGTCCTTCAAGTAAGTTTTGTTGGGCATCTTGCGGTAAATCGGTCAGTCCTCGCGTGCGGGCTAAATAGTTGAGTTTTTGCTTCAAACTATCGAGATATACGTCAATTTCTTGGGCAGCCGATTTACTGCGTTCCTGTTGCAGCAAAATCGACTGTCGCCACAGGGATCTAAAGCTCAATTGCGTGACTAAGCCTCCCGATAA
>DVED01000120.1 GCA_015295945.1 Oscillatoriales cyanobacterium M59_W2019_021
CCCGGTGCAGAACCCGGATATGACTTTATCCCCCTACTCACCGTCGGTCGAGAAGTTCCCGAAATTCAAGGATCGATCGGTAATTTTTCCGCGACGGGACGAACCTTTGCCATGACCGGAATTCCCGATGGCATGGGATTGTACGAAACCCCCACCTATAACTACTTATTCCTCAACCACGAATTTGGCGACACGGTTATTTCCGATATTTCTTCCACCATTCCCGGTCAAATTCAAGGGGCACGAGTTTCCCTATTTGTCTTCGACAAAAACATGAATATCGTCGGCGGCAAAAACTTAATTCAAACCGCAACCGATACCACCGGAACCTTCACCCTCGACACCACCAGCGGCAACTACGTCAACGCCGCCACCGGAGCCACCCTCAACTTTTCCCGCTTCTGTTCCGGATATCTCGCCGCTTCCGGTTTTGTCGATGCCAACGGCAACGAAGTCCCCATCTACTTCGCCCCGGAAGAAACCACCAACATTGACGGCTCCTCCAAAAGCCGGGGATGGGCGGTAACGCCAGATGGAAACGCCTTAGCCCTCGACGGTTTGGGTCGCTACGCCAAAGAACAGGTGTATTCCGCTTCCCAATATCGAGCCACCAACTCCGACAAAACTGTCCTCTTCGGTTTGGAAGATTTCGGCGATGGCGAACTGTATATGTACGTCGGCAACCAAACGGAAGCCGACCCCAACGGTTTCCAAAGCGGACAACTTTACGCCTTGAAAGTGACGGGACACGACTGGGAAACCCTCCCGGAAGACGCGGCACAAGCGGCAACCTGGACGGCAATTCCCCAAGATGCCGCCCTCGACCCCACGGGGTTGGCGTTGAATACCTTCGTCAACACGCCGGGAAATACCACCAACTTCCGCCGTCTGGAAGATATGCACGAAGATCCCAACAATCCGGGAACCTTCTACTTCGTCACCACCGGACGCACGGAGAAAGTGGGTTCGCTGACAGAACGAGCCGCCACGCCAGCGGAAGCGGACAACCCCTACGGCAAGCTGTACCGCCTCACTCTCAACCCCACCGACCCCACGGCTGCTCCCAGCATCGAGTTGGTACAAACCGGAGGTCTCGGTAGCGGTGTCAGTTACGATAACGTCACCGTCGATACCAACGGGAACGTCCTCTTGCAAGAAGACGAGACGGCATTCGGCGGCGACGTGATGACCGCAGAGGGACGGGACGGTCAAATTTGGTCGTACAACATTGCTACCGATACTATCTTACCCATCGGTCGCATCAACGAAGAGGCAGAGGGTTCGCAGTATAACAGTCCCGCAGCGGGAGAATGGGAGTCTTCGGGAATTATCGAGTTTTTGGGGTTGGGGGCGAATAAAAATAACTACCTTTTCAACGTTCAGGCACATACCTTGAAAGATGAAACGCTGCTCAACGGTCGTCACGTTGAAGGCGGTCAGATTCTCGCGGCGATTTGGCGGGGGGATGACGTACTGACGGGAAGTGGGGGTCAGGCGGTGTTCGGCAACCAAGGCGATGATGAGTTAATCTCTGGGGGAACCGGAAGCAACGTCTTGTATGGCGGCAAGGACGACGATACTCTGACGGGTTTGGTTAACGATGTTTTGTTGGGGGAAAAGGGAGACGACGTACTGATTGCGGGTAGCGGGGGGAATAATACTTTAGCCGGAGGAGAAGGGGGCGATCGGTTTGTTATTGCTGGATTGCCGGCGACGCCTCACGTTATCGCCGATTTTGAGTCTGGGGAAATTATTGCTTTCCAAGGGGTTTCCGGCGTTGCGGACTTTGCTTCGCTGTCGATAACGCAAAGCGGTGCGGATGCGCTGATTGCAACGGGTAGCACGAATTTGGTGCGGTTGACGGGAGTTCAAGCGGCAACTTTAACGAGTGGTAGTTTTGAATTTTCCTAAGAATCAAGCGACGACCGATCGCTACGATCGGGACTTACGCAGCCACGCTACTCATGGGGGTGATGGTGCATTACGCTCCGCGCTTCACACCCTACAGATGGAGGCGTTGCGTCAGTCCTAATTCTATTTGATTTGTAAATCTCCGTCGGGGTAGCGCCTCTGTGCCTATCCCGACTGCTGAGGGTGGCGGGAGAAATGGAGTGGGTGGATTTTCTGCGATCGTTGGATGGATGAATTGTTGGATAGAGTTTCGATCTTCGTGTCATCTACTCCTGGTGCGATCGAGATTTGGCGGATTTTGCCCCAAATTATTGAAAATGGAGTCATTTATGGAACGAATTGACGGGGGTTTCGGGATGTGGTAGTCTAATTTAAAGGCGAAGCTATGACTACTTATCGTACGGTAATCTTAACAGTGAAGGTTTC
This sequence comes from Oscillatoriales cyanobacterium M59_W2019_021, assembly GCA_015295945.1. Classification (GTDB taxonomy): domain Bacteria; phylum Cyanobacteriota; class Cyanobacteriia; order Cyanobacteriales; family Geitlerinemataceae; genus DVED01. The sequence continues at coordinate 2,338 of DVED01000120.1, forward strand.
ACATTGCCGATCGAACCTGTGGAGCTACAATGAGAACATCGTCAACACTGGGAAGAAAATCATGACTTTGAGGTTGATCGATGGGGTGGAAGAGTTGTTGGGAAAGTTGCAGATGCTGATGCCGGAAAATCAGCAATTGTTGTTGGCTTTCGCAGAGTTCCTGCTGGAGCGGCAGATTCAGTCGATGCCAAACAATGCTTCAGTTGAAGTAGCACCTTGCCCTCCTCAAAAACGGGTTTTGGGTCTGCATCAAGGAATGGGTTGGATGAGTGATGATTTTAATGACCCACTTCCTGATGGGTTTTGGTTGGGTGAAGCGTGAATATTTTGCTGGATACTCATGTGTTAATTTGGTTGGCGATTAGTCCGCAAAATCTATCACAGCCAGCGATCGACATTCTGACCGATCCGAATTATACTTTATTCTCGAGCTTGGTCAGTATTTGGGAAATGCAAATTAAGCTTCAGATTGGAAAGTTGATCCTTAATGTATCTTTACCTGAATTGATAGAACGTCAGCAGCAAGTTAATGGGTTGCAGATTTTACCGATCGAGTTGGAGCATATTTTGGCGTTGGCAGGATTACCCGATCGTCCGAAGCGATCCGTTTGATAGACTGTCGATCGCTCAGGCAATCGTGACTCAAATGCCGATCGTCAGTGTCGATGCAGTATTTGACAGCTATCCAGTGCAACGATTGTGGTAAAGGGGTTTCTGAAGTTTGGGATGTTTGGCGGCGATCGATAAAGTTGCAAAAGGAGTCTAAAATTCACTCTTGTAATGAATTTTAGAACTTGATTAATTCAGGTAAGTCATTTTGAACGACATCCCAAATTGTCTCCAAATCAATGCGATTATAGTCATGAACGACAATATCTCGCATCCCGGCAATGTCTTTCCAGGAAATTTGTGAGTGTCTGGTTTTAAACTCTGCGGACAAACGTTTGGTAGCTTCGCCAATCACCAAAATACGCCGAAGAACGGCATCTTGCTTTTCATCATCGATCTGAAATTCTTCAAAGCGGATTCCTTTTGTGTAAGCTAAAATTTTTTCGATCGCTTCGACAATATCTAAAAGTGATTCTTTATCCCTAGCCATAAATGACGATCGCTGAGTTTAAGATATTTTGACGGCGGATGTAATTGGGACTGGTGGAAATGGCGGTTTTGCTGACGAGATCGACGTTTCGGTGAAATAGTGTTTCGAGTTCGTGTTTCATCCGAACTTGCAGAATTAAATTGCGACGTGCATTCTGTCCGTAGGTAAATAATACGTCAATATCGCTAGGATTGTCTCCATCAAGGCGGAAATCGTCCCGCAAAATCGAGCCAAACAGAGCCAACTCACAAATCTGCCATTTTTGGCAAAACTCAGTAATTTGCTGGGGGGTGGCGTTGAGTCGATGGTACAAATTCTCTAGAGAAATTGACCGATCGACATCCTTCATTTTTAGCATGGACTGGGGATTCTCTGTCATGGACGCGACTGCTGCTATGAAATGATGGCTGGTCGTATTTTTCTGACCGACTTTTTTAATTATATCAACCTAAGCGATCGAGTGTCTCAAGGATGGAATGGAGCAGTTGTTTGAGGGGAAGGAAGGGTTGGTACGGGAGTTGTTTTTGGATGGGTTGAAGGGGATTCAGATTTTGGAGCGATTTGGGCGATCGGAGTTTGAAGTTTCCCAGTCGGATTTGAGGGAGTTGTCTTTAACGTTATTATTTTGATTTATTATGTTTTGGAAAGTTTTGCTGAATCATCGGTATTTGTAAAAAATCACAAATGGTGATATAGGAAGGAGAATTATCTAGATTAAACTCTATAAAGTTATCTCGGCTATTAAAGTAGTTCCGAATTAATTCATGATGTCGATCGTACTCCTCGCTCCAAGCGCATTCATCAATCTTTAGCCATTTTCCATTATAACTTTTTAGAGCTTGATGGTGTTGAACATGTTTTTTCTACTTTTAATCCAATCTTTTTTATTTCGAGTGTTCAGAATGAATTTACTATTGGGGTACGTATTATCAATTAATTCAATAAAATCCCTTCTGTTTTCAAGCTTCATAATTCGATTTTCATCATCAAAACTTTCTGTCTCTCCACAATATGGATAAAAAATATCAGAAAACACATTGCATTTACCTAAGTAAAATAACGGTTCTTTTCCTTGTTTTAAAGCTCTATCGAGCCTTGAATTAAATATATAAGGATCGTGCAAGGGAGAATAGCCAATATTTTTGAAGGCTTTATATAAACTTGTTGTTACACATTTATTAAGACCTATAACAAAACATAAATATGGATTAAACGGAAGCTCGGTTTTTTTTCCAAATCGACAACAATAGAAATTGGCATCTTGTTATTAAATTGATTACTTCGGCGATCGTGATCTGGAGTTCTTAAAATAAACCCTTTAGAGTAATCAATAGAATTTATTACAGGTTTTCCATTACTTCCATGATAATGTAACCAATTCGCTTCGCAGTATCGTAAAGATGAGCAATCAATCAACGCTTTTAAAGTATTATAAGTAGGAAACCAAACGTGACCATTTTGAGTTACCGACTTTGTTTCCGCATTCCACCTTCCTCCCCCTTCAGGGTCAAAATATGGTTGACCTTTATAGTCTTTCCACGATCTGTCAAGAAAGATTTTAGATTGATAATCAGGTACTGAAATTCGAACATAGCCACCTGGTTTTAAAGCTCTATATATTTCGGGAAAAATCACGTGCAGTAAAGATTCAGGGGCTATGTATTGCAAAATCTTTTCAAACAAGAAACAATCTACACTAGAATCAGGTATGGAAAAAAAACTTTGAGCATTTTGTTGTAAATTATTTATTTCTAGCGTTTCTACTGATATATTGCTCCAACCGTCTTGATTATTCTGTTGGTTTACACCAACACGACCTACACATAACCTAGATGGATTTTTAGAAATAGCTTTTAACCACAAATCTCTTGATTTAGATGTTAAGTTCATATGTATTAAAAGTATCCTTTTTTATTCAGTTAACCCCTTTTTATCAATAGACCCTAGTAATAAATTAATATCAACATGAGTTTCATATACATCATTCTTCTGAGGCACTATATTTTTTTCCTCTGATGGAAGAACTAATACGCGATAATCTAACTTTTTAGCAATAGCAAGATGGCGAAAGGTATTCCTTTTCCCAAAGAACTTCACTAGCAATTGTACTAGCTTCTACAATACATGGACTTTGTACAAAACAATCACTGTCATTAGTAATTGGCAAACTAATTAAGTTGCTAATTCGATCATCATATATTTTCTCAATAATATTTTTCTCATTATCTTCAAAAATAAAATCGCAAGATTTTTCTGAATATTTACTTATGTTGACAGAAGGATTGAATTCAGCCTTCATCAAGCCTCTATCGACTAACTCGATCAAAACTTGTTTTAGCCTTTTTAAGGCTAACCAACTTTTAATAATTCCAAGTTCTTTATCTCTTAATGAGTCATGTAAAGTTACGTTGAAAAACTTATTTAAAAAATTTCTGAGTGAATAAAAAATCATAAACCGACCTTCATTGCAACCTGAAAGTCCATCTATAAACAAAAAGTCAATTTTAATATTCAAGTCTTTAATTTTTTCTTGAATAACTTAGTCAGACCAATTATGTGGTGAATATGAACATGAAAAACACCCAAACTTTTCAGATCTTTAATCAGACATTTAAAATTCATAGTTATATGATATTTAGCTAACAAACCTGATTTAAATTTAGGAGAACTTAATTCTACCCAAGCAGGAGATTTCGGATCTGGTTTGAGCATCAGAACACTGATACTCTCTAAATTCAAAAGGTTAGATATGTCCTGAAAATGCTTTTCAGTTCCACCACCCAAGTGATGATTAATCATTAAAATAAATCGAGATCCATGACGTTTTAGTCTTGCTATATCAACATTCCGACGTACCTCAGCTAATGGATCTGCTTGAATAAAATTTTGTATAACTAAATTATATTCAGGATATTTATCTCGCATTAGTTTGAGGCTATTATTCAGTAAATCTGTCTTATCCCCAACCAAAGACTGACTACCAACATGTTTTGCATAAAAACTTTTTTAATCTCACAAAAAACGCGATAAAAGGGTTGCTTAATCGGACATTTATCAGATCGAAGCAATCATAACCTAACGCTTCAAACCATTGCCACGACAACAATCCTCATGATCGACCCACAAACAAATTACATCGCCCTCCGGACGGGTTGCCAGCTTTTCAATTGCCCGTGCGCCCTTCGATCGCCTGCTGCACCGATTGCTGCACATTAGAAAGAAAATCGTATCCCGTCGCGGTTTCGATAACATCGATACTGACGATATAGTCCCGCCAATCCCGATCGGCAATCTCCTCCGTATTGGGAACTCTCACGGCAATCGTCCGCGTTTTTTCCGTCACTCCTGACTCCGATCGATCGAACACGACGATAACCTTCCAAGTATATTCAGGAACCGTCACTTTCCCTTGGGCGATCGTCCCTTTATTGCCCTCGGGTCCGGCAAAGATGTAGAGTTGTTTGCCTTGCCGAACCAACTCCCGACAGTATTCTTCCAACTTCCGCCACACTTCCCGGTTATTCGCTGCCGTTTGCGGAACCATGTTCGTCATCAAAAACGTAGCGCTATTGTCGGCAGTGTTGCGCGTGCGATCGGCAGACGGAACCAGATGACCGCGATCATATCCGCTACCGCGATAATCGTTGGGCATGACGCGATCGAACCCTTGAGGTAGCGTATCGTCCGGACGAAAATCATTTTGCCGATCGACCTCACCCAACCACGACGAATTCAACTGCCAAGCTGCCCAATTTGCCGTCCCCGTTTTGCGATTGTACGACAAAGCATACTGGGGTTTTTCCATCAAATAATTGCTGCCGTGATTCGGATCGGCAGTGGCATTGCTGGGATTGCCCAAAAACGCCAAAGGATCGTCGGGAAGCGTCGATCCTTCCCCTACGTAGCAAGCGGGTTGAGTGCCGCCAGGACGGGAGTAAGCCGATTTTTCGCGGCAGAGATTGCCCGATCGATCGCGATCGTACGGACACTCGCACGTTCCCTGCAACGGTTCTCGCAAAGGAACCTGAAGGAGATTGCATCCCGTTAAAAACAGCAACAAACCCAGCATAAGAATTTGGCGTTGGTTATGGGTCATTTGGGGTTGGAAGTAATAAGTAATAAGTAACAAATACTAAGTAATAAGTGGGACTTGGGTTATTAGAATTGTAGGGTGTGTTGAGCGAACGCGAAACGCACCATTACCGATTACCCATTCAAATAATCGCAGCGATCGCGCAACGGACATTCCCCACACCGAGGATTTCGCGCCGTACAAACCATCACCCCAAAATCCAACAGCGTCAGGTTCCATCGTCCCACATTCCGCGACGGTGCGGCTTCGTCGGCGGCTGCCCACAGGATCTTACACCGAGATTTAACCCGCTCTCCCCGGATTCCGAAAAATCGCTCGAGAATCCGGGCGACATTGGTATCGAGAACGGCGGCAGGTTGCGAGAACGCATGGGCTAGGATCGATCAAGCGGTATAGGTTCCCACCCCCGGCAGTTGCCGCAAGTCAGCTTCCGTTGCCCGAATATTGCCCTGCCAATCCCCACAGATAATTTCGATCGACTGACACAATCGTTCGGCACGAAAAAACAACCCCAACGGTTGCAACAACGCCGCAATCTCCTCCACCGATGCGGCGGCAAGGGTTTCCGGGTTGGGATAGCGCTCTAAAAATTCTTCGTAAATCGGCGCGACGGTTTCCGCACTGGTTCTTTGCAACAAAAACTCGGCAATCAAACTCGCGTAAGGATCGCCAGTGCGCCGCCAGGGAAAATCGCGCAAGTTATCCTTCGTCCAATCTCGCAGACGACGGCGAAACCATTGAAGTTTGGGGTTTGGGGTTGGTAATAGACATCTAATAGGTAATAGAAATCTCCGAAAAATACTGAAACCTAACCCCCCTGCCCCTATTCCCTACGAGGGAATGGGGGTGAGGAAGCCTCTCTCCGTGTCGGGGAGAGGTTTGGAGAGGGGTCTTTATTAATTTTCGGAGATGTCTATTGGTCATTGGTCGTTGGTCGTTGCTAGTTGCTAGTTGCTAGTTGCTTTCTTCCCCTGCCTCCCCTGCCTCCCCTGCCTCCCCTGCCTCCCTTGCTCCCCCGGCTTCCCCGGCTCCCCCGGCTTTCTTCCCGGCAACTGCACCTCCTACAACGCCTCAAGCGTCCCGCCTCCAGCCTTTTGTGCTATATTAGAGGTGTTGGGCGATTGACTTGAAAATCCTCGAAACCCTCTCCAGTCAATGTTTTTTGCTTCCTTAAGATCGAGTCCTCCAACGTCTATCTCGATCGCCATTTCCGCGATTTCGATCTCTTTTTCCACAACTCTAGGGCGTGCCGCGAGAATTGTAAACGTCGATCAAATTTGACTCCCCGCCGGACAAAGATCGGCACAGCTGAGATCTCCCGGTGTCGTACTTGCCATTTTCGATCGTCACGAATTGCAAGGGGTTTCAGTCCCAAGTCTAAGAACAGAAACCATCGATCGCAGCAGACAGCTTTCCGGAATTTCCTAAACATAAAGTTTTGTATCAAGTTGCATCACCCAGCCGATAACTTCCAGAGTTAGCAGTGGAACGACTGAAAACAACCATTCCACTCAAGCAATTCCCATAGGAGGTTTGTGATGCCTGACTTCAATCGCAACGGATTCAACGATATCGTTTTACGCAACTATAAAACCGGAGATAACGTCATCTGGTCGATGGGTGGACCCAACGGCACGACGGTGGTGGGTGGCTTGCCGTTACCCAACGTTCCCCAACCGGGATATCGCCTAGAACTCACCGGAGATTTCAACGGCGACAACCAAGCGGATTTACTCTGGCGCAACTACGAAACCGGGGAAAACCTTATATGGTTGATGAACGATAACAATATTATTGGCGGTGCATTGCTACCCACTTTGGCGGACGAAGCGTGGCAACCCCGCGTTGCCGGGGACTTCACCGGAGACGGTCAAACCGATATCGTCTGGCGCAATACCGCCACCGGAGATAACGTCATTTGGGCGATGAATGGCACCACCGTCACCGGAGGGGTTCCCTTACCCGCACTTTCGACGGAATGGCGGCTATCGGTCGGCGGCGACGTAGACCGCAACGGGTCGCCGGATCTCTTCTGGCGCAACTCTCTGACCGGAGATAACGTCATTTGGCGGATGGACCGTTCCACGGTGTTGGGCGGTGTCGCCTTGCCCCGAGTGCCAGAAGCGGAATGGCGGATCGAAGGGGCGGATGATTTCGATCGCAATGGATTTGCCGATTTCCGGTGGCGTAACTACCGCACCGGGGACAACTTGGTGTGGCTGATGAACGGCGCCAATATCATCGGCGGTGCGCTGTTGCCCCCTCTGGCTGCCAATTCCGGATGGGAATCCCCCAGTGGGTCTTTTGACAATCTGGTGCTGGGAACCTCGGGAAATGACGTACTTTTTGGGGCTTCGGGTAACGATTCCATGTTAGGACGTGCTGGAGATGATTTTCTAGCCGGATCGTCCGGTAACGATACGTTACAAGGCGAATTCGGAAATGATAATCTTTTCGGCGCTACCGAAAATGACTACCTAGCTGGCGGTGCTGGAAACGATAATCTTTTTGGAGAAGCAGGTGACGATACGCTCATCGGCGGACGCAATTTCGGTGAAGGCACATTTGTCATAGCGGCTTATAAAGATGTACTTACAGGTGGTGCGGGGAGCGATACCTTCGGACTGCGGGTGGCTGCGGCAACTTCCGCTCCGCCACCGGAACCGGGCGAACCCATCGGCTTCGATCCGGCTCCCCCTGCCGATCCCAATACGGCGGATCTGATTACCGACTTCCAAGATGGGGTCGATCGGCTGGTTCTCCCCCCCGGTATTAGTTTCGAGCAACTGACCTTCTCGCCTGCGGGGGCATTCGGAACCAGTACGTTTATTCACTCACAAGAGTTCGGTACATTTGGCATCCCCGTCAGCGATCGGGCGATCGCCCTAGTCCAAAATGTCGCCCCGTCGCAACTATCCGCCCTCGACTTCGTGGCGGCTCCTCCTGGAGGATTTGAAGTCCTGTAACGAACCGCATGTTCATTCTTAATGTAGGGGCAATCCCCCCGCGATCGCGTAAGCGACTCCCTTTGGGAGTATCGCCCCGGCTGCCGGGGTAGGGGGCGCTACCCCTACTGACATTCATAAAATTCAAATCACTTCAAAAGTAATCGAGAGCGCGGCTAACTCCGACGTATCGATCGCCGAGACAGCCGAACTCTGTGCCGACGCACCCCGTTCCCCGCCCAGATCCGAGAGTAAATCCCCCACCACCGACGTGGGTTCTGCCAACGCCACCGGACCGCGATCTTGTTGTGCCAGCCGTCGCAAGGCTTGTAAGGCTTGGCGCAAGGGACTGGTACTCGCCAGTACCAGCACTTCCGTTACGCCTTTGGGTTCTTGGGTAATCAAGGAAAAGGGGTCGATTCTCGGATTGGGAACCAGTAACGTGTCTCCGGCAGCAACTTCCGTCACATCCTCGGCAGCCGTCCACTGATTGGGGAAAATGACGGAAATCTCTCCGGTGGGATCGATGACGAGTAAGCTGACATAGAGCGATCGCCCTTCGTTATTTTTCAAGCG
>DVED01000140.1 GCA_015295945.1 Oscillatoriales cyanobacterium M59_W2019_021
CAAAATTCACGACCACTGTTTCGGCAATCAGTTCGCCGACAAGTACATCGACGGACGCATCCAAGCGGTTGCCGACATCTACAACGCCGGGTTGAGCGATTGCCACATTGACGTGCTGTCCCAATTTAGCGTTCGCGCCAACTTAATCGTTCCCTTGCTCGAAGGCAAGCAACTGTGGGGCTTGTTGTGCGTCCACCAATGTAGCGGACCGAGGGAGTGGCAAGAAGAAGAGATCGAATTTATCCAGCGGATTGCCGCTCAATTTACCATCGCATTGCAACAGGTAGAGTACCTGAAACAACTGGAAGTACAATCGCAACAACTCACCGAAGCCGCCGAACAAGCCAAAGCCGCGCGATCGCAAATTCAACAGCGAGCCATCACCCTGCTCATGGCAGTCCGTCCCGCCCTCGACGGCGATCTCACCGTCCGCGCCCCCATTACCGAAGACGAAATCGGCACGCTCGCCGATATGTACAACAATACGATCCAAAGCTTGCGCAAAATCGTCTTGCAAGTGCAAGATGCAGCAGAAAAGGTAGTACAAACCTCCCTCAATAGCGGCGCCTCTCTGATGCAGCTTTCCGGGGAAGCCCAGAAGCAGTTCCAAGAAATCAGCCGCGCCTTAGACCAAATTCAAGAAATGGTCAATTTCACCCAGGAAACGGCAGCCAATGCCCGACAGGTGGAACAAGCTCTCGAACAAGCCAATCTCACCTTGGAAACGGGAGACAAGGCAATGAACCGCACCGTGGAAGGGATTATGGAGATTCGCAAAACCGTTGGCGAAGCGGTGAAGCGGATCAAGCGGTTGGATAAGTCTTCCGAAAGTATTGCAAAGGTTGTCAATTTGATTAATAACTTTGCCACTCAAACCCGCTTGCTAGCCATGAATGCGGCGATCGAAGCCACCCGTGCCGGGGAGTACGGACGGGGGTTTGCCGTGGTTGCCGACGAGGTGCGCTCCCTGGCACAGCAATCTTCCGATGCGACCACGGAAATCGAAAAATTGGTGCAGGAAATCCAGATGGAAACCAAAGCCGTGCGCGGGGTGATGGATATTGCCAACCAGCGCGTCGTTGCCGGGACGAATTTGGTAGGCGAAACCTGGAAGAGTCTCAACGAAATCGTCGAAGCTGCCGGGCAAATCGGCGAATTGGTACAGGGAATCACCCACGCTACCCAGGTGCAAACCGAGCAAGCGCAATCCGTCACCCAACGGATGCAAGAAATTGCCGCTATTGCCAACCAAACCTCGGAAGATTCGACCAAAATCTCGGCTTCGTTTAAAGAAGCCTTGATAACTGCCCAAGAACTGCAATCGACTGCGGGTCGATTTAAAGTTAGTTAATTGGTAATCGGTAATGGGTAATGGGTAATAGGATGAGTAAGGAGTGCGGAATTTCTAGAAGTTCATGAGTCATAGGCAATTTGCTAACGATCAATGACGCACGACCAATAACCAACCCCAAACCCCCAATCACAAATGACTAATGAACCAAGCCATTCGCGATCAAAGCTACGTTTACTTCCTCAGTGAAGCGCCCGAACTCCTGGAGACGGTCGAGCAAGGCTTGTTGCACTTGCACGAAGGCAATCGATTGCAAAACGTTCACGGCTTGATGCGGGCAACCCACACCCTCAAAGGGGCAGCTGCTAACGTAGGACTCGAAACCATCAAAAAGGTCGCCCATACGCTCGAAGATGCCTTCAAAGCCCTCTATCGCGAGGAAGTGGAGATCGATCCCGAGTTGGAGAAATTGCTGTGGTCGGGATACGAGTGTCTGCGCCTGCCGCTGAGTGCCGAAATTTCGGGCAATACCGTTGATGAGGAAGAGGTTCTCGATCGCGCGGCTGAGGTTTTTGCGGGATTGCAGGAGAAGTTGGGGGAAGATTTCGGGCAGCACGATTACATTCCGTCGTCGGCGGAGTTGGGGTTCGATATCGCCCAGTCCATTTTCGAGATGGGGGTGCAGCAGCGGTTGGACGAAATCAAGGCGGCGATCGAGACGGGCGATCCCGACCAGATCGCCACCCAGTTGCAAGCGCAATCGGAAGTGTTTTTAGGCTTGGCGGAATCGTTAGGTTTGCCGGGTTGGGGACAAATCTCCCAGGCGGTTTTGCGGGCAATTGCCGAGTATCCCGAGCGGGTTCTCGAAATTGCCGACATTGCTTTAGCCGACTTTCAAGCGGGACAGCAGAAAGTCCTCCAAGGCGATCGCACATCTGGGGGAGAGCCGTCGGCAGCCCTGCTCGAATGGGCGGGGAACCCCGAGCCCACACCTCAAGCGGCGCTCTCCTTCGTCCTGCCCCTCGATCGCGAACTCGAGGACTTTCAAGAATTTTTAGGCAGTTCCCTCTACGGCAAGCAACCCGCCAAACCCGACGTTCGGGACTTTTTTTTAAGAGCGATCCGCTATATCGCTCGCTGGTTTGCCCTGGAGCGGGACTTGCCGTTTGAAGATTTTCGCCTGGAATTTGCCGTTCCCAAAATCGAACTTTACGAACGACAAGATCGAGAACTTTTGACAGAGACCCTAAACTATATCAAAGATTGGGTCAATCATTTTTCAGAATTTTTAACGGAAAAATCCGACAGTCCGAGTTTGCGACTCTATCGCAAATGGAGTTTGTTTTCGGTCGCCCTGGCCATCGCCAAATATCATTATTTTCGAGAGATCGATCGCCCCGAAAAGTATCAAGACATTCCCCTCGTTCAAGTCTTGCGGCGCGGCATGAAGCGCTTGGCAAGCATTTATCAAAAATATCCCCCCGCAACGGAAGCCGAGAAAAATTGGTTGGATTTACCCCATCTGAAAAAACTCGAACCCTCAGAAAACTCGGATTCTGAAGAAACCTCCATTGAGGAAATTTGGGGAGATCCGGATGCGGAAGAGGCAGAATCCCTCGAAGAACTGTGGCAAGCTCAAGAAGATCGACAGGCTCAAGAGTCGATGGCTTTTTCCGCTGAGGAAGCCGCGACGGAGGCTGCCACGGCAATTCCCACCGAACGCCTCACCGAGAAACCGAACGTTCGAGATGGGGAAATTATCGATGTCGAGCAATCGCCCGCCTCCAGCGACGACGATCGAGAGCGCTCGGAGCGCCAACACAAAACGGCAGCGGCGCAGTCGTCTCAGTTAGTCAGCGTCGAATTAAAGGGGATCGAAAATCTCAACCATCGCGTTGGCGAACTGTTGATCGGTCAAAATCGACAAGCCTTAGAAGTCGAACGGCTGAAACGATCGACCCAAGACATTCGCGATCGCATCCTCCACCACCAAGGAACGGTCAATCGCTTGCTCGGTTGGATCGAACGCATCCAAGATGCCATGGAGCGCTCCCAAACCTCGCAGAAGTATCGCCGCGCTCCCCACAGCGATGCCTCTGCCAAATCCCCACCCCGACCCTTCTTCAACATGGAAGGGTTCGAGGAATTGGAAATTGAAAATTACTCCGAATTGCGTGCGGTGTTGCAGTCGGCGGCAGCGGAAGTGGGACAACTCGACACCGCTGCCGAAGCGATCGATTTCTTAGCGCGAGAATCCTCCCACGCCATCGAAAAACAGCGACAGATCCTCTCGGTGATGCAGGACGATCTCGTTGCCGTGCGGATGCTCCCCATCGGCGAAATTTTGGAGCGGTTCCCGTTGATGGTGCAACAGTTGTGTCGGGTGGAGGGAAAATCGATTCATATGGCATTGCATGGAGTGGAACTGTTCGTCGATCGGGCGATCGCCAAAAAACTGTACGATCCCCTCTTGCATCTGATTCGCAACGCCTTCGACCACGGTATCGAACCCCCCGAGGTTCGCCGCCAAAACGGCAAACCCGAAACCGGAACCATCGAAATTCGCGCCTACAACCAAGGCACGCAAACCTTTATCGAAGTGCGGGACGACGGTCAAGGATTGAATATCGAGTGGATTCGCCAAAAGGCGATCGAAGGAAAATTCCTCAGCGAAGAAGAAGCCAACCGACTCGACATCGAAAACTTAATCGAAGTCATTTTCGAGCCGGGATTTTCCACCGCCCGATCGGTCAGCGACATTTCCGGACGCGGCATCGGCTTAGATGTCGTCCGTTCCCAATTGCAAAGTCTCGACGGTAACATTACCGTCCAAACCCAACCCCGACGCGGAACCACCTTTATCATGCAGATTCCCCTGACCTTAACGATTTCCAAGTTGATGGTCGTCCAAGCTGGGGGTTCGCTCTATGCCTTGCTGGTCGATGCCATCGAAAAAATTCTCCTCCCCCAACCCGATCAAATCGGCGTCTTTGAAAATCAACGGGTGTTGCACTGGGAGATCGACGATCGGAAAATGATGGTTCCCGTGCGCCAACTGGCGGATTTGATGCACTATACGTCTTCCTTGGCCGATCCCGTGGTCGATCCCCAACGGGGAACGCTTTACCTGACCCGCGAAAGTTCTGCCCCCGTGTTACTGCTGGCGCGAGACGGACAGCGCATGGGACTGGAAGTGGATCAGATTCTCGGCGAACAGGAATTGGTGATCCGACCCTTGGGGAATGCGATCGCCCCGCCCAGTTACGTCTACGGGTGCAGCATCCTCAGCGACGGCAGTTTAACTTTGGCGATCGATGGGGTTGCCCTGATGCAGAAAACCTTGAAACCCGTCCCCGTAAAGAGTTTACCCGTGACCGTCGCGCGTCCCTCCAAACCGAAACCTCTCCCGTCGGCGCCGCCCACCTTACCCACCACGAAGCCACCGCAGGTCGAACTTTCTCCGCCACCCAAACCGCCCGCCATCGCTCCCCATACCCCGCAAATTCTCATCGTCGATGACTCGTTGAACTTGCGTCATTCTCTAAGTACGACCTTAGAAAAAGCCGGCTATCACGTCTTTCAGGCGCAAGACGGTCAGGATGCCATCGAGCGCCTGCAAGAGCATCCCGACGTAGATTTGGTGCTGTGCGACGTGGAAATGCCGCGCATGAATGGCTTTAAGTTTTTAAACTACTGTCGCCAAGATCCCGCGTTCTCCCAACTGCCGATCGCCATGCTGACGTCCCATACCAGCACCAAATATCGCCAACTGGCAACGGAACTCGGGGCGATCGCCTATTTGACAAAACCTTATGCCGAAGCCGAGTTGCTCGACACCCTCGAAGGCATTTTATCGCATTAGAAATCTCCAGAAAAAAGACTCCTGGAAGTTCCAGGAGTCTAAACTCAAACCCGCAAAAAATTTTGATTTTTGCGTTTGTTTGAAGTTTGAAAGGTGACTGAATTAGTCGAGGGGAGTCATCGCCAAAACGGGTTCGTTCTCGCGATCGAGTCCTTTCTCGAAACCAGCCACAGCCGCGCGAGCGCGACCAGCGTGCCACAAGTGACCGACTAAGAAGAAGAAGCCCATCACGAAGTGGAATGCAGCCAACCAAGCGCGAGGATTCACATAGTTAAATCCAGCGTTCGGTTCGGTAATGATGCCACCCACGGAGTTAATCGAACCGTTGGGAGCGTGAGTCATATACTCAGCCGCGCGGCGAATTTGCCAAGGCTGAATATCATTTTTCAGTTTGTTCAGGTCGAGACCGTTGGGTCCGCGCAAGGGTTCCAACCAGGGACCGCGGAAATCCCAGAAACGCATGGTTTCACCACCGAAGATAATTTCACCAGTGGGAGAGCGCATCAGGTATTTACCCAGACCCGTTGGACCTTGAGCGGTGCCGATGTTCGCGCCCAGTTTTTGGTCGCGAGCCAAGAAGACGAACGACTGAGCTTGAGAAGCTTCAGCATTGGTCGGACCATAGAATTCGCTGGGATAAGCGGTGTTGTTAAACCAGACGAAGCAGGCAGCAATAAAGCCCATCAGCGACAGAGCGCCCAAGCTGTAGGAGAGGTAAGCCTCGCCAGACCAGATGAACGCGCGACGCGCCCAACCGAAGGGCTTGGTCAAGATGTGCCAAATGCCGCCGGAAATGCAGATCAGACCCAACCAGATGTGACCGCCAATAATATCTTCCATATTATTGACACCGATAATCCAGCCTTCTCCGCCAAAGGGAGAAGTGGTCAAGTAACCGAAGATTTTTGCCGGGTTCAGCGTGGGGTTGGTAATCAACCGCACGTCGCCACCGCCAGGAGCCCAGGTGTCGTAAACGCCACCCACAAACATGGCTTTAATGACCAACAGGAAGCAACCCAGACCCAACAAGATCAGGTGGAATCCGATAATATTGGTCATTTGGTTTTTATCTTTCCAGTCGTACCCGAAGAAAGAAGAATATTCTTCAAGTCTTTCCGGACCGCGAACGGCGTGATAGATACCGCCCAAACCGAGAACGGCAGACGAAATCAGGTGCAGAACACCGATGACGAAATAGGGGAATGTATCCACCACTTCGCCACCAGGGCCGACGCCCCAGCCCAGGGTTGCCATGTGGGGAATCAGGATCAAGCCCTGTTCGTACATGGGCTTTTCAGCCGTGAAGTGGGCGACTTCAAATAGGGTCATCGCGCCGGCCCAGAAGACGATGAGTCCAGCATGGGCGACGTGAGCGCCTAAGAGTTTACCGGAGAGGTCGATCAAGCGAGCGTTACCCGCCCACCAAGCAAAACCGGTCGATTCTTGGTCGCGACCCCCGCCAATCATTGCAGTACTAAAGGGCGTTTCCACGGGGTAAAACCTCCTCAGGGAATACTAAGCTTTCGTGAGGCTGATCCACAGGCGCCATCCACGCCCGCAATCCCTCGTTCAACAAAATGTTCTTGGTATAGAACGTTTCA
>DVED01000022.1 GCA_015295945.1 Oscillatoriales cyanobacterium M59_W2019_021
TAAAACTCCCTTCTCAAACACAAATTTAGACTCTCCAAAAAAGTCAGGTTCCTCAAAATTATCAATTCGATCGACTAAACCAGAAGCGTTAGAACCGATAAAATAGGGAACTGGAACAATATTGATAGTGCCGTCTTCGTCTTCTCCCAAATACAAATCGGCTTCTCCCGCTAAAAAATTCCAACTTAACGATCCATCGATGAAATCTGCACTGGTGACAATTTCGAGATCTTCGCCCGTGAGACTGCGATCGTCAAATTGTAAAGTTCCACTTCCCGTCAAGCCTTCCAGGGTAAATCCAAACGTTGCGGCTCGAACTGAGCCAGCCGAAGAGAAAATGCCACAAGTCAAAATGGCTGTACCCATCAAAGTGTTAACAAGAGTTAGAAAGCGATGCACATTCATAAGTATTGGCAAGATTCCTTTGATGCGAGTTTCGTTCTAAAAGCCAAAGTGGTTTTTGGCTGTCCATGTGTTCCCACGCTGACCTTTCAGGTACAGCGTGGGACTTATAGCTCCCCGAACCCCTCAAAAGTTAAAATTTAAATGGAATTCAGATTGCTTTGAATTTTGATGCTAGTAATTATAGCAATATCGCTCGATTTTTACGTCTCAAAACTATAAACATCCCATCGATTTCTGTAAATTTTTAGTAAAGGTTTCAGAAACCGATCGGCTGAGAGATCTTTTTTAACAGTTTGGGCTGTTGCCACATCCCCAAATTTTTTCCAAGCTATCTCGATTTTAGCTAACGGCTAACAGCTAACTGCCGATCTTAAAGTTCGGGTAGATGATCGGGATCGATGCCTTGCGATCGCAAATACTGGGCTAAACGTTCGGCTCGCTCTCGTCTCGATCGATCGGACCAAACCAGAATTTCTGGCTCGATGCCGCCGAGCACTTGCTGCGATCGTCCGATTCCCAAAAAACTGAAATCTGTAGGGGTCGTGATGCCGGCAACGAATCCAATAGAGCAGGCCTTCTTAAAACTAAATTCCATGACTCTTTCCAATCACCCAATGACGGCGGAAAAATCGAGCCAACGCCGTTTCTTCCAGGGCTAAATAAATCGGGCGTCCGTGGGGACAGGTGCGGGGATTGCGGGTTTGCTGCCACCGATCGAGCAGCAACTGCAGTTGGTCTAACGTCATCGGCGTTCCATTGCGGATGGCACTGCGACACGCCGTTGCCACCTGTGCCGCTTGTAAATCCCCCCCCAAACTCAATTCGAGCAACGCTTCTGCCCCATCTTCTCGCTCTTTCAGCAACGCCGGGATATTGCGAACCGCCCACATCTGCTCGCCAAAGGGGTCTACTTCGATTCCCAAACGCTGGAGTTGTTCGATTTGCTTGGCTTCCAAGTTGGATAAGACGATGGGCGGTTCTAGGGGAACCAGTTGCCACCGATCGCACAATTCCTCGTACAATACCCGTTCGTGGGCGATATGCTGCTCGATCAACCACAACCCCGTAGGATGTTCGGCAACGATATAGGTATTGCTGACTTGGGCAACCGCCCGCAACCGGTGGGGCAAATTCTGGGGTTTCTGGGGGTTGGCAACCCGGTAGCTACCCGTATTTTCCGCCACTTTCACCAACTGTACTACCCGTTGCGCGTCGGTGGCGGCGAGGTTAGCCGAACTCAAACGCAGCGATCGCTCGATCGCCTCTGTCACCCGTTGCTGCCATCGCTCGGGTTCGTGCAGGTACAGTTCGCTTTTCGCCGGATTGCGGTTCCAATCGATGTGTGCGGGTGCGACTTTGAGATGGACCAAACACAGGGGATAGCGATCGCGGGGTAACGTCCGGACAAACGCACTGACGATCGCCCGTTCCACCTCCGGCAACTTTACCACCCGACCGTTCACTGCCACCTTCACCCAATCCAACCGCCGACGGTGACAGCGATCGGGCAATCCCAGCACCCACTCGATCGCCGCCTTGCCCTCCCCTTCAGCAAACTCTGCCCGTCCGTCTTGCAAATCGTCCGGGCGCACTTTAGGAAGAATTTGGGGTAACAGGTCTCGCATCGTTCCCGGAGAAAAGGTCAAAACCATGCGATTCTCCACGCAAATTTGCCAAGTGACGCCGGGATGGCACAGGGCTGCATGGGCGACGGTTTGCTGCACCTCGCGCAATTGTTGAGAAGCGCGTCCCAATGCCTGCCGTCGGTGCAACCAATCGCGAAACAGGCGAGATAGTATCACTACCGTACCAGGGGCGATCGCCGCCCGTTCCACCCGCAGGGGCTCCCCTCGATTATCGTACACCACCCGCCAACCTTCCCCCTCCCTGGGGCGGGAAATCACCTCTAAATCGGCTAATTGCGCCAAACTGTGCAGCGCTTCCCCCCGGAACCCCAAACTGGTAATTCGCTCCAAATCCGGGCAATCGCGAATCTTACTGGTACTGTGCGCTGTTGCCGCCTGCCGCAAATCCTCTAACGCCATCCCCCACCCGTTATCGCTCACTCGAACCCCCCACCGCTCGGGATTGATCGACACTACGATCCGCGTTGCCCCCGCATCCAGGGCATTTTCCACCAATTCGCGAACGGCTGCACCTAACGAGTCGATCGCCTCACCCGCCGCAATCCGGCAGACCACTTCGATCGGTAAGGGTTGAATCAAGGACACCATACCTATCAGTTTACGTTAGGGGTTTGTCATTAGTCACTGGTCATTGGTCATTTGGGGTTTGGGGTTTGTGGCTTCTCTCCCCCGGCTTCCCCGGCTCAAGAAAGCCTCCCCTGTCTCCCCGGCTTCCCCTACTCCCCCTACCCTCGTATATCGGGTTTATTTCTGCGGAAAGTAGGAGTTTGACGGGTAGATACGCTATCCTTATGGCGTGTCATTGCAGTGCAGGCTGGAACCTGCCATTGCCAATTCAGTCTGGGGGTACGAATCCCTCCTGCGCGAGTCTCCCGACTGGCGGGGAAAAGATGTCCCGATAAGACCGATACGGCGGATGACACCTAAATCCACTATTCAAGTGTATAGCGATGAATAGTCGGTACTTCACTCTCATGTAAGTTTCGGCAATCATAAAAACTTGGCTATTCGCCTGCCGATCGGCAACGGTCAGCACGAAAAAGACCCAGTCGTCCTATCTCCAAGTTGTCATTCACATCGTACTAATATGAATCCAGAAAGCAAACCCTCTGAAGTTTCTCCATCCGTCTCTGTAGAAGTCAAAACGGATACGAGCGGCTCGTTAACTACTGAAACCTCAACCACCAATCTCCAAGAGATTAAAACCCAAGTTCTCTCCGTCCTCTCCGATCTCTTCACCTACGCCGGTCAATTCTTTAAGGAGTATCAAAAACCCCTCACCAATATCGGTCTGATTGTGGCGTTGCTGGTTGCCTTCTACCTCTTAGTTGCCGTCGTAGATGCTATTAACGATTTGCCCCTTCTCGCACCGATTTTTGAGTTAATCGGGATCGGATATACTATTTGGTTTGTCCGACAGTACTGGTCTGCGGAAGCTCGCGCGCAGCTATGGGCTGACATTCAAACCTTCATCGATAAAGTTGTCGGGAAAAAGTCGTAAGACGATCGATCCAACTGACGAAATTAGAAAGGCGGGTGATCGATCGCCCGCCTTTTGCATTTCAGATTACATCTAATTGCTAACAGCTACAAAAAAACGGGTTAACTCGCGATCGGTTAACCCGCCAATTTGGGAACGCCCAGAATAATTGTTTGTTACTGAACAACCAGTTTGACGTTAGCGTTTTGTAAGCCGGGACGGCGGATTTCAACTAAGGTCTTATTAACGGCGTATTTCTGGTTGATGGAGTTGATTAACTCGGTTTGATTGTGCTTTTTAGCAACGCCCCACAGGTCGGCGATTAGGTCGAAAGAACCATCGCTGTTGCGAGACCAACCCAAATCGTAATCGCCTTCGAGGACGGCAACGATGTCGGCACGAACCCGCTGACCGTTGTAACCACGCACGTCGGCTTCGGTCTTGACGCTGATTCCCAAATCCCGCAGGGAAGCTTTCAGGATTTCGGCATCAGAGATTTTCGTGCGTAAGGTGCTAAAGTGAGACATTTGGATTTCCTCCTATCAGTGGACTTGAAGTGAAAGACAACGTGTTGGGTGAAAACTGCTAGCACTTGGGATGCTAGCCTTTGCCCTTGGCAAGCGCCAAGAGAAAGCCTTTAGAATTCCATTTGCTGGTATTCAGCCATGGAAGACGCCGCTGGTCGCGCCCGCTGCCGCGCCCAATCTCGAAGCGCCGAGACCTGTTCGGTCATGGTTTTGGAGAGGGGCAGCGTGGATTTAATGGCGGCAATAATGTCAAGCTGGGTAAATTCTCGATCTTGGGCGAATGCTTCGTACATCGCCGCGATCGCCGCTTGTTCGATTTCCGCTCCCGAAAATCCGTCGGATACGTTTGCCAGTTGGTCGAGGTCGAAGCGATCGATATCTCGACGGCGTTTGGAGAGGTGAATCTTGAAAATTTCTTGCCGTTCTTCCTGATTCGGCAGGTCTACGAAGAAAATCTCGTCAAAGCGACCTTTTCTTAAAAATTCCCCCGGCAAGCGCTCGACGCGGTTCGCCGTTGCCATCACGAACACGGGAGAGGTTTTCTCCTGCATCCAGGTAAGGAAGGAACCGAAAATCCGGCTGGAAGTCCCGCCATCGGAGTCGGAAGACCCGGCACCTCCGGCAAAGGATTTGTCTAACTCGTCGATGAAGAGAATCACTGGAGCAATGGATTCTGCCGTCTTCAGGGCATTTCGCAGGTTGGCTTCGGAACGTCCCACCATCGATCCGTCGTAGACTCGACCCATATCGAGGCGCAACAGGGGCAGTCCCCACAGGCGAGAGGTGGTTTTGGCAATCAAAGATTTACCGCATCCAGGAACCCCGAGGATCAACATCCCTTTGGGTTGGGGCAACCCGTACTCTCGCGCCCGTTCGGTGAAGGCATTGGAACGCTGGCACAGCCATCGCTTCAGTTCTTCGAGACCCCCTACGGAGTCGATGGTTTCGTCTTCCTCGATGTATTCGAGTATGCCGTTGCGGCGGATCAGTTGTTTCTTTTCCGAGAGGACGATTTCGACTTCGGCTTCGGTGAGGCGACTGGCAGTGACTTGGGCTTTGCGATACACCTTTTGGGCTTCGTCTCGGGTTAAACCCAGGGCGGCTTTGAGGAGTTTTTCTCGGGATTCAGTCGTCAGTCGCTTATTTTTCCCGTCTTCTAGCTGACGGGATAGCACCCGATTGAGTTCTTTCATGTCCGGCAGCGGAAAGTCTAGGACGACGACTTCTTTTTCCAGTTCGATGGGAACGTGCTGCACCGGAGACATTAAGACGATGGTTTTATGAGTGTCTTTGAAGGAGGCGATCGCATCCCGTAAATATCGGGTTACGGGGGGAGAATCGATAAAGGGATGCAAATCTTTGAAAACGTAGATTCCCGGCTCTTTCTGGCGGATCGTCCACTCGATCGCGGCTTCGGGCGAAACGGTATTGTGTTGAGTGGTTCGGGGTTGACCGTATTCAACCACTCCGTTAGTGACCGTCCAGAGAAAAACTCGAGGCTGGGGTTTTAAGGTTTGAGCGATATTGGCAATCGCCTGCTCCGACCGTTCTTCTTCAGAAGTGACCAGGTAAATTAAGGGATATTGAGCTTGGATGAGAATACTGAGCTCTTCTTTCATGACCTTCGACCCTAGAGAACGGCTGCTAACTCGACGACACTCAAAAAATTAGATTAGATAATAGCTACTACTTAGCTCGATTTATATACCGCAACGGACAATTTTACTGACAAGTCACTAGCTTTTCCGTTTGATCGGATTCTACGCTAGGATTGACGTTTTCTACGGAAACTTCTTCTTGAAGAATACTGGGAGAATTACTTAAAGAGAGAAGTTCGCTGTCTCCCACAACTAAGGAGTGAGAACACTCCGGACAACTGTAAACTTGATGAGTTTTTCCGTAGGATTCTCCAGCTTCCTCGACTAATTCCGGATGTTGGAGATAGAAAACAATGGCTTTTTGGGCGATCGCCGACATCGGTTCTGCATCCACTGCCGATCGGATTTTCAGTTGACGATGCAGTTCGGGTGGGAGATATAAGGTGACTTTTTGTTTGTCTTGCATATGACTTTGAGTTGGTTAACCCGGGTATGGACTTAGCATATCGGTATCCCTTCCAAGATGTCAAGCTGTTATAGCGTTATGACGGCAGTTTTGTAATATTATTTAATAAATGCGTGCCGGAAACTGGGTGCGAGTTCGGCGAAATAGGCATTAGAGCAGAAGTTCAGAGCACTGGCTACGCCTACAGGAGGAAGAGAGCAGGGGCAGCAGTAAGCCGTTATGGGTCATTAAAATCCCCAAACCCCAAACTCCCAAACCCAAATAACCAATGACCAACAACGATAATTCTCATGCAGAGATGTTCCCGTCCGATCAGTTTGGCAATGGCGATCCTGCTCCTCGGAGGCTGCAATCCGACGCAGGGGGGTTCTTCTGGGTCGATCAAAACTTATAAAAATCAGCGCTTCGGGTTTGAGTCGATTTATCCGGGCACTTGGAGATCGACGCCACCGCCGTCCAATTTAGACGGACAAACCTTTTATCATCCTCACAACCCAGACATTCAAATTTCAGTTTGGGCGGGGTATCAGGTCTCGCCACCCCCGACCGTTCGTGACGCAATTCCCAAGGAAGATCGCCCGACATCGAACGAAAACTTCACCACCCGTCAAGGACTCAACGGGGATTTAACGGTAGAAATCGGCACGCAAACTAGCACCATTAACCTAACGTTGATGGCAAATAACATCAGCTATCACTTTAAAGGGCGATCGCCCAGTTCCTCCTTTGCCGACTACTATCGCCTGTTCTACGACGTGGCGAGTCAGTATCAGATTGAGGAGCGGTAGTTCTGGTAGGAGTTCGGCAGGGGAAGCCGGGGAGGCAGGGGGAGGCAGGGGGAGAAGGGGGAGCTTTCTTGAGCAGGGGGAGAAGAGCAGATCCCCAATGACCAATGACCAATGATCAAATGTCTAATTTGCCGCTAACCGCGTTTGAGTTTGCAGAATGCCAACTGCCCGAGAATAATAGGGATCGGACAGAGTTCCGCGCAGTTCGGGATTGAAGCTCAGGCGTTGTTTGCCGTTGAGATCGTCGAGGACGATATCGGGGGTAATGCCAGTTTTATTGATATCCGTGCCGTTAGGGGTGTAGTAGTGAGCGATCGTCACGGCTAATCCCGAACCGTCAGACAGGGAATTGACCGCTTGAACGAGAGCTTTGCCAAAGGTCTGCGTGCCGATAATCGTCGCTCGTTGGTTATCTTGCAACGCTCCGGCTAAAATTTCGCTGGCACTTGCCGAATCGCCATCGACCAGAACCGCTAGGGGTTTCTCCGACAGCGACATCCCCGTGGCATTTAACTCTTCGGTGTGACCCCGACGGTCTACCGTCCGGACGATCGCCCCGCGATCCATCCACATCCGAGCGATCTCAACGCTGACATTGAGCAATCCACCGGGATTCCCCCGCAAATCGAGGACGAACGCCTCGACGTTTTGGGAGTTGAGGTCGCCAATGGCGCGGTACATTTGCTCGGCAGCATGGGCGCTAAATTCCTTGAGCTCAATGTAGCCGACGCGGGTATTGCCTTCTTGTTTGACGCTGTGGTGGACGGCAGGCAATTCGATGCGACTGCGAACCAGGGTGACCTCGAAGGGATCTTCGGACGGTCGATCGATCTTTAAGACGATGGACGTACCGACTTCGCCGCGAATTAAACTGGCAGCTTGTTCGACGCTCATCCCCACTGTATCCCGACCGTCTATTTCTAAGAGTCGATCGCCCGCTTGCAGTCCGGCACGGGTTGCTGGAGAGTTGGGAATGGGTTCGGAAACGACGATATTACGAGTGCCATCGTCTTGCGTCAGTTGCAAACCGATGCCCGATAATTCTCCGGCGGTTTGATTGGTCAGTGCCAAAAACTGTTCGGGATCGAGGAAACGAGTGTAGGGATCGTCGAGTCGAGATAAGGCTTGTCGCAGTGCGGTGTAGGCTTGTTGGGGGGAACTGTAGTCTCGACTGAGGAGTTCTTGGCGCACCTCTTGCCAATCAACCTGATTGAACGTTCCGTCTACATAATCTCGGTAGACAATTTGCCATGCTTCGTCTAGAACGGTTTTCGGACTCGACTCCAGAGCGGCATTTGCCGATCGACTCTCGAAGGGAGAGAGTAGCGACAGAGCAGTGGTGGTGACGACTGCCCCAGCGAGAACGGCAACTTGAGACCAACGGAAGGATTTTGTCTGGCAATTCATTTAGAGGTCGTGCCTATACGTGCGAAGGATTCAACTATTCAAACTTTGTGGGTTGAGGTGCATTTGGCTCGATCGGTTGGCTATCGGTCGGTTCGGTTAGATCCGATACTCGGCACTATCCGAGTTAGCTAGATGCGAGTCAGCCCGAGATCGCCGCTATTTCCGCAACGCGAGCGTTCAGAGGATTGGAGGTAGACTGCGAGATTGTGACAGAATCCCTCAGTCGAGAGAGAGTTCGACTCAGGACGGGTTGCGCGTGGGAAGGTTAGGAGCAAGTGCGATCGCTCGAACAAAAAATCAAGACCCGTCAGGAACGCCAATCAACGCTTTTGGCTTTACCGTCCCAATGGATGGAATTCAATAGGTTACAGGCGTTTGACGGTTTTGTTCTCCTTACTGTAACAATTTAACAATTTTAAAGCAATTCGCCCAGTCCCGCGGGGTGGGAATCCGTTAAAATCGTAGCTAAAGAAATGTTGCAAAAAGTCCGATCGGGGGGTTGGATGACGATCGAGGAGAGCGAAACCGAGCGTCCCCAGGGTGGGGATGGAATTGTGCGAGGGGCAATTGCGACGATGGCGGCACTGGTTGCCGCACTCTTGCAGTGGCAACAGCTCGATCGGTTGGCGGCAGAGGCAACCGACCCCGAACGCGCCGTACGACAAGAACGGGGAAGGCTAACCCTGCTGGGGAAGATGCCGACCTTGAGTTACGATAACTTGCTCGCCGATTGGATCTTTCTGCGGTTTTTGGGGTATTTCGGCGACGAACTGGAGCGATCGCAAACGGGATACGAGTTAACGCCGGAGTACTTCGAGCCGATCGTTCGCCTCGATCCCCGATTTTTAGAAATTTACCCCTTTCTTTCTACGGGAATTTCTTACTATTTAGGGAATCCGGAGTTAGCCGGACAGTATATGGAACGGGGGATTCAGGCACTGTCTCCGGAAGTCAATCCCGAGGGGTACGTGATTTTGCGATTTCGCGGTCTCGACCAGTTATTGTTAGAAGGGGATATTCCGGGGACGATCGCGACTTACTATCGACTGGCGGATTGGCTCGATCGGATTGGCAGACCGGATTCGGCAAAAAAATTTCGCCAAGGGGCAGAATTTCTCAAGCAAAATCCCAACAGTATCGAACCGCAATTGTGGGGATGGCAAGAAGTTTACTATAACGCCGTCGATCGGCGGGTGCAAGAGCGAGCGAAAGAGGAATTGCTGAAACTGGGGGCGATCGAACAACAAGATGCCAATGGTAACGTTCGGTTCGTCTTACCCCAACCCCCTCCCTCCTCGAAACCCAGCCCCCCCGGAAAACCTTAATTCCCGATCGGTTATTTTTCCGGCAATTCCCCTCGATCAAGCAGAGTTTCAACCCAAGCCGCTTCCTGTGTAGAAAGAGGGGGAGTGGTAGGTTGAGTGTAATCGATGCGATAGCGATACCCCGCGCGATCGTAAACGCCATCCAGAATTGACTTGAGATCGACAACCGGACGGGAATCTTCCACTTTTAAGGGTAACTCAAATCGGGGAATCGCATCAAATAAATTGAAGGTATAAAGCCGAGCGGAAGGTTTTAAATGGCTGCAACTAATGAGAATTCGATAATCTTTCAGTTGGGTAACCCCTTGCATCGGCATGGGTTTTCCGCCTCGAAGCAGATCGATTTCCACTAAATGGGTGGAACTGGTTAAAATTCGCTGGCGTTTTCGCAGATAGGCGTCTCTCCCTTCACCCGTCCGTTTGTTTTTAGGAGAAAGGAGTTCGACGGTGGCGATAACTTTTCCAGTTGCAGTGTCTCGAATTTCTAAGTAGCGTTCTTGGATATCCTCCGCCAAGGGTACGGTGACGGTTTGCGGTTCGTCGGGTTTAGAGAGGGTGGCGGTTGAGGCGTTGTTGCCATCCGACGATCGATCCGTCCTCCCCCGGAGATGACAGAAACATCGGGAATGCCAATGAGAACGCTATCTTCTGGAGTGTGGAGATAGATCCGCTTTTCAATGGCAACGTAATAGTTCGGGAGTAAAGCTGGAGCGATATCGTCGGCAATTGCCACGATTAAACGGCTGTGAACTTCAGACCACAGATCTGGATGTTCCAGATAGGGATTCATGCCGGGGAAAGGGGAAGGCATGGGCTTTTACAATATTACTGAATATTTATTGTAGAGGATCGGAGAATGAGGCGATCGAGAAACAGGCAAGTTTAGATCCGAAGGCAGAAGCCATTTTTTCCTTGATGCTCCTTGTTTTGGCTGTTACGATCGAAAGAGTAGATCGATCCTGTAAGGAGATACCTATGAGTTTGCTCATTTCAGATGACCTCATTAGGGCTAGTGGTTTATCCGAACGCGAATTATTTTTGGAAATTGTGCTGATGCTATTTCGCCAGGACAAAATTAGTTTGGGGAAAGCTAGTGAGTTGATGGGGATGCACCGGATGCAATTTCAGAAACTACTGGACGATCGAGGAATTTGCCTTCACTACGATGTTGCGGAATTTCAAGAAGATTTGAAAATGTTACAGGAAATGGGTTAAGAATGCGAATTGTCAGCAACACATCACCCATATCAAACTTAGCGAAGGTTGGACAACTGGATTTAGTTCGACAAATATACGGACAAATTTTGATTCCAGTAGCAGTTTATGATGAACTTTTAGATGAAAGGGCTGGCGAAACGGTTATTACAGCAGTTCGTTCGGCAACTTGGTTAGAGGTACAACCCGTACAAAATCAAGAATTAGTGAGCGAACTGCGAAATCGTATAAATGTGGGCGAAGCTGAAGTGATCGTGCTGGCGATTGAGGCAAAAGCAACACGTTTACTGATTGACGAGCGTTTAGGTCGGCAATCCGCGATCGCTCTTGGATTAAAAGTTACGGGAGTCTTGGGTATTCTTCTCATCGCAAAACAGCAAAACTCGATCGCATCTGTTAAACCGTTGATGGATGATTTAATAACCCGAGCTAGTTTTCGGATCGGTAGTCAACTCGTAATCCTAATGACTCGTAGGTTTGCCCGTTGCGATCGCTGAACTCAACTTCAAACGCTGTGTCATTTGCTAAGATCTCAACTACAGTCCCTACCTGTCCTCGCCATAGGTTGTATTGAGGTAGTTTGTTCTAATTTTATGTTACTAGCGATTCATCGCACTAGGGGTAGTGGTCGAGAAAAGTGTTGTGATACACGATTATTTAGTAGAGTTGTTCAGCACATTTGCTTGTGTGATTTTGAAAATTGCTACTCATCGTCTGTAGATTTATAGTCATCAATCGTGAGATCTTCGGTTTATGACCGAAGACCCAAGACAAATTGTTGGTAAACATATCCGAGACCTCCGTCAGCAGGCAGGTATATCACAAGAAAAACTAGCTGAAATTTGTGGTCTACATAGAACCTATATTGGTGCTGTAGAACGTGGCGAACGAAATGTGAGCCTCTTGAACATTGTTGTGCTAGCTCGCGCTCTCAATGTCAGACCCGCTAAGCTTTTGGAGAGGATTAACTGATGACTTCTCCTTACTCAAATTTGCCCGTCGAGCGATGGTTGAGTGTAACTCAAACCCTTGTAGATAGACATCCTCTTGATGCAGAAACAATAGTTGACGCAGTTTTATCCTCTTGGGAATCAATTTTTGCTTCCCGGCTAGGAACGAAAGGTTTCTACATTGGCAAAGACATCTTTCCCAAGCCTCAAATTATGGGCTTTTTGCTCCACGAATTAATACCATTAGAACTTGCAGCCAAATATCCAGGTATTTGGCGAGGCGATCGAAGTGCCGTTGAAAAAGATCTTGTTTATTTGCCAGATGATTCGTTTTCAATTGAAGTGAAAACATCATCCCATCGCAATCACATATATGGAAATCGAAGTTATTCACAAGGAACGAGTAAAGGGAAAAAGGGAAAATCAGGCTATTACCTTGCTGTCAATTTTGAGAAGTTTTCTGTTTCACAAAATCCAGCTATCCGATTGATTCGATTTGGGTGGTTAGATGCCAGTGATTGGATTGGACAAAAAGCAGCAACAGGTCAACAATCACGCCTCTTAGCAGACGTAGAAAAATATAAGCTTTTAACAGTTTACATAAAAGCCTAGCCTAGAATAAAGAACCTTGAATGTAGAAATTAGTTCGTTCTTTCTGAAACTTCTGAAATCTGTCAACCGCTAGCTCGCAATAGTCTTGTTTCAATTCAAATCCGATGAACAAACGCCCTAAACCCACAGCAGCTATTCCGGCAGAACAAGAACCTGCAAAGGGATCGAGAATAATCTCAACTGGGTTAGATGAAGCTTTCACGACCCTTTCAACAACGCCCAAAGGAAATTGAGCAGGATGTCCCGTTCTTTCCTTAGAACTCCGTTTTTCGCCCGTAGTTACTTTTGGGAAATCCCAGACGTCAGAAGGATTTTTTCCTAAAGGATTGCAACGATATTTTCCATGTTTTTTTTGATTGGGATATTTAACATTTGGATCGCGAATTCCATCTAAATTAAAAGTATATTTTTTATTATTTTTTATATAAAAAAGCCATTTTTCATTACGCGGGCTTAATCTATATTTTGTTGAAACTCCAGCACCATATTTCCAGACAACTTCTTGTAGTAAGTAGAAGGGTGATTTATCCCAAAGGAGATATGAAATAGGTACGCAAAGACCTTTATTTGGAACTTCGAGATAACCCACATTTAACCAAAAAGATCCATTAGCCTTGGTAACTTGATGTATCTGGCTCATCCAGAGAGAACACCAATTAATATATTCATCCACAGAGAGGGTTTGCTCGTATTCTTTCCCAATATTGTAAGGAGGTGAAGTAATTGCGAGATCGATCTCTAAGTTTGTGTTAGATAACCGATCCAATAAAAGGGTCGAATCTCCCTGATAAAGAATGAATCCAGAATCAGAATAAAAAGGCTCTCCAAGATGGCTTTTCAATTCCTCTTCAACGGATTTGTATCGAGAGCTAATGTTTTGCTCTAGTTCCTCAGAAAAAGGCTGGAGTAACGCCGGAGGAGCTACTTGAGTCGTTTGATGTGGATCGACACCCTCTAAAACATAGCTATTGTGACTTGGGCTAGAAATTTTTCTGGAACTATCTTCAGGTATTGAAACTTTTTGCATTCTTCTCTGCAACCTTTGCTAATAGAGTAATAAAATCTTACTAAGAAACGATCGTTTTGGATTTTCAAAAATTCCCGGGACATCTGCAAAATCAATTTGGTGTTTGCGAATATTCTCAAGGTTTTAGATTACCTTCACTAAACTACAGGGAATAACAGAAAGCTAACGTTCCGGTTGAGTAGCTGTCGATAACCTTTGCTGCAAGACCAACAAATATTGCCAGTCCAATCCAACCGGGTTGTTATGCCGTTTGTGCCGCAAAAATATCAATCATCATGATTGTATGCGCTTGAATTCATATAGTGTCCCATCTGCCCTTCACACATTAAACAACCCGAGAAAAATGTGTCTTCTGAATTTCCTGCAATAAACGAATAACAGTATTCACAATGCCCTACTTCACCGTAAATCGAATGACAGGAAAAGCAAATCCATTTGTCGCCTAACTTGACGACAGAGTTCCTGGTTTCACAATGGTTACAAGAGGCAAAGATTCCTTCAGATTCAGGATCGCGATACGATATTTCCTCTTCTTCTAATACATCTTTAAAGTCAAGGTACGCGCTACATGAACAGCAGCTTAATGAAGGAAAAATATCCGATCCATCTTTTGCCTTAATCAAAGTTGAATGACAAAAAGGACATCTAATATTTGCTAGAATACGATCCAAGATCTGACTATCAAAACCATATACTAAAAATGTTTGCCTGCAATCTTCCTCTTCTGCTTGATATACATCTTTTGTTTTTAACAATGCTTGCCAACACTCTTCTCCAAGAACGTTACAAGGTTCTTCTTCCAAGTATTCACTAATGAAATCTCGAATTAGGAGAAATGATGTGACTATCACCTCTCGAACAGCATCAGGAGATTTATCTGTATAGTAATGCTCTATGTTGTTCCGGAGTTGATTGAGCTGGTCAAATTTTTTCCAGTCAACTGTAACTTTTAAACTATTAAATCTTTCCCTGATTTCGTATACATCTACGGTTTTCTTACCAGTACCTATGAAAGTAACGTTTCCCTTCCCATCATCAATTGGTCTTATATCTTTTTTGATTAAAACTTCCTTGTCATGAGGAGGAGACAGCCGACACAACTTGTCTTTGTACAGAAGAAGTATCCCAGCACAAATATTTCTTACAGCAGACAGATATCTCTTGCTGTCGCCCATAAGGTAGTCTTCCACACCCACCTGTATCGACTCAATAGCGTTATTGAGAAGAGACATAGCCCCTATTGCTGAAACAGACAACTAAATTCTAGCAGATCGCCCTACCGAGCCCTCAAAATGCAGAGATTTATTCTGACTTAAATCTCACCCCCACTCCCATATCCCCCACCACCCGGAGTTTCAATAACAAACACATCCCCCACTTCCATATCCACCATCGCCGTCGCACTCAACTCCTCCACCGTTCCATCCCGGCGTTCTACCCAATTTTTCCCCACTGCACCATCGCTGCCACCTTGCAACCCCGCCGGAGACACTCGACGATGACTCGACAGAATCCCGGCAGTCATCGGTTCCAAAAATCGCAGGCGACGAATGACCCCATTTCCGCCGCTAAATTGCCCCTTGCCGCCACTGTTTTCCCGAATGGAAAAACGCTCCAAAAGCACGGGGAAGCGCCATTCTAGGACTTCTGGGTCGGTCAGGCGGGAGTTGGTCATGTGGGTCTGCACCGCATCGGTTCCGGGGAAGGTTGCGCCCGCACCGGAACCGCCGCAAATGGTCTCGTAATATTGATACCGATCGTTCCCGAAGGTAAAGTTATTCATAGTACCTTGGGAACCCGCCAGCACTCCCAACGCACCATACAACGCATCGACAATGCCTTGGGAGGTTTCTACGTTCCCGGCTACCACGGCTGCGGGATAAACTGGGTTCAGCAAACAGCCTTCGGGAATGACGATTTCTAAGGGTTTTAAACATCCGGCGTTGAGGGGGATGTTGTCGTCTACCAGGGTGCGAAAGACGTAGAGAACAGCGGCTTTGCAAACGGCGGCGGGGGCGTTAAAGTTGGTTTTCAGTTGGGGAGAAGTTCCGGTAAAATCGATTTTGGCGCGACGTTTGGCTTTGTCGATGGCGATGTTGACGTGGATGCAGTCCCCGGTATCTAAGGGATAGGTGAATTCCCCATCTTTTAGGACGGAAATGGCACGGCGAACGCATTCTTCGGCGTTATCTTGAACGTACCCCATATAGGCTTCGACGGTTTCTAATCCGTAATGAGAAACCATGTTTTTCAGTTCTCGCACGCCTTTTTCATTAGCCGCAATTTGGGCTTGGATGTCGGCAATGTTTTGTTGGGGATTGCGGGCGGGATAGGGACTCGATTGGAGTAAGTCTAAAAAGTCTTGTTCGTGAAACGTGCCGTTAGCCACGAGTGGGAAATTGTCGATTAAGATGCCTTCTTCGGTAATTTGGGTACTGTTGGGGGGCATGGAACCGGGGGTGATGCCACCGATGTCGGCGTGGTGTCCCCGGGAAGCCACGTAAAATAACGGTTGTAGGGGCATGGGCAGGCACGGGGGCACTGCCCCTACCTCTGTAAAAACGGGGGTAATAACGGTGATATCGGGTAAATGCGTACCGCCGTTGTAGGGGTTATTTAACACGTAGACATCACCCGGTTGTAGGGATATTTCGGTGCGATGTAGATGAGAGATTAAGCTGGTAACGCTTTCGCTCATCGACCCTAAATGCACGGGAATATGGGGGGCATTGGCGACGAGTTGTCCGTGCCGATCGAATATCGCGCAGGAGAAATCCAGCCTTTCTTTAATATTAACAGAAGTGCTGGTGTTTTGCAAGGAAATTCCCATCTGTTCGGCGATCGAACGAAACAAGTTATTGAAGATTTCTAAGAGGACGGGATCGACAATTGAATTTGAGGTTGGGGGTTTGGGGTTTGGGATTTGTTGGGATGACACTTTGGAGAAAACTAAATGACCGCGATGGCTCAGTTGTGCTTCCCAACCGAGTTCAACGATGTTGGTTCCGGTGGCATCAATAATTATCGCAGGGCTGGAAATCTGATCGCCTGGTTGCAAGTCTTGGCGGTGAAATACGGGAGTTTCGTGCCAAGAATCGTTGGCATACATCAGTACGGTAGTAACGGGAACAGGCGGTTCGTTGGAGTGTCGATCGATCGCCGTTTCTTCGGGAGAAAACTGCTGCCAAACTCCTTCTACCGAAATCGTTGCGGCAATAAGAGCTTTGTTTGGCATTAAGAAACCATAACGTTGTTTGTAGAGGCGATCAAACTCGGCTTGCATCGACTCGATATCGGCAAAATCTACCATTAACGTTGAATCGGTTCCTTGATATTTTAGGTGAACTTTTCTTAAAACTTGAGAAGGAGCAAAATTTGGATCTACTAAATTTAGCTCTAATTCCTGAAAAGCGGTCGATAACGATAACACCGATTCGGCGTTTAACGGTAATTCTACTGACTTTTCTCGCATTGATCGCACGTCTGCCAATCCCATTCCATAGGCAGAAAGAACCCCAGCATAGGAATGAATGAAAATCTGTTTCATCCCCAAAGAATCGGCGATCGAGCAAGCGTGTTGTCCCCCCGCACCGCCGAAACAACATAAGGTATATTCCGAAACATCATAGCCTCGTTGTAGCGATACCTTTTTAATCGCATTTGCCATATTTTCGACAGCGATCGTTCTGTATCCAGCGGCAACTTGTTCTGGAGATCGATCGTCTCCTGTTGCTTCTTTGATTTCCCGAGCAAGCACTGTAAACTTCTCTCGAACGATCTGGGCATCTAAGGGTAAATTTCCCTGTTTTCCAAAGACTTTCGGAAATAGTTCGGGTTGGATTCGACCCAACATGACATTACAATCTGTTACCGTTAAATCTCCCCCATTGCGATAACACGCCGGACCGGGATTTGCCCCTGCCGACTCGGGACCGACGCGATATCTCGCCCCATCAAAAAAGAGAATCGAACCGCCACCGGCTGCCACCGTATGAATCGACATCATCGGCACTCGCAAGCGAACTCCAGCAATTTCCGTTTCAAATTCTCGTTCGTATTCGATTGCCCCTTCTTCATCTCCTGCATAGTGAGCCACATCGGTAGAAGTTCCACCCATATCGAAGGTAATAATCTTATAAAATCCCGCACTTCTGCTGGTTTGAACTGCGCCGACAATGCCTCCCGCTGGTCCGGAGAGAATGCTATCTTTGCCTTGAAATTTTTGGGCTTCTGCCAGTCCGCCGTTGGACTGCATGAACATTAAATTTGTCCTTTGTCTTTTGTCATTTGTCCCTTGTGGGGCGATCGATAATAAACTGGAAACTCGATCGACATAGCGTCGTAAAATGGGGGACAAATAGGCATCAACAACGGTAGTATCGCCGCGACTGATGAGTTTAATTAACGGGATAACTTCGTGGGAAACGGAAACTTGAGTGAAGCCAATTTCTCGGGCAATTTCGGCAATTTTGCGTTCGTGTTGGGGATAGCGATAGCCGTGCATCAAGACGATCGCGCAACTGCGAATTCCATCGTTATAGGCTTGTTGTAATTGGGCGATATAGTCGGATTGTAAGGGGATTAATTCTTCACCTTTCGCAGTGTAACGTTCTGCAACTTCGATCGCCCGTTCGTATAACATTTGGGGTAAAATAATCTGAAGGGCGAAGATATCCGGGCGATTTTGATAGCCAATTCTCAGGGCATCTCGAAAGCCTTGGGTAACGATTAAAACCGTTCGATCGCCCTTATGTTCTAACAGCGCATTCGTGGCGACTGTCGTCCCCATTCTGACTTCAGTAATGGCATCGGCAGGCAAAGGTTCGCCATCCCCCACTCCCATCAATTCGCGAATTCCCTGCACCCCTGCATCCACATAGCGATCGGGATTTTCTGACAGCAATTTGTGAATCTGAATTTTGCCGTCGGGACGCTTGGCAACAATATCGGTAAACGTGCCACCGCGATCGATCCAAAAATGCCAGCCTGTAGAAGGGGTTGCAGCAGTCATCGCCATCTCCAAATGATTTGTCGTCTTTCTTACGGTGACATTTTTTGCGGGAGAAGACAACTCATATTGTTCAGAAAATTCAGCAATTTAGACATTAGCGGTTCGTGCGGTTTTCCTCCAGATGTTTAAACCCGTCATATTTTGTCATTCTCGCCGTTTTCGTTGGACGATCGGACAAATAACCTTTATTCTTCACTCCCGATCTTTAAAAACTGTATCTTTTTTTAAGAAAAACATAAGAAACTTATGGAAATATCGCTTGAAAACTTCAGGGTTATAAAGTAAAATAAGAACAGCGATCGGCTCCCCATTGCCTAGATGAGCAACTCGATCGCCCATCTCAATTTGTCAGGGGAGCGGGTTTTAAAACCGTACCCAATCTGCGCCAAAACCGTTATTTTTTGCTCTAATTCAACACCCAGCGAACTCGCTCTGGGAATCGAGATCGCTGTGTCCATCAATTCGGTTTCTTTCTCCCCGACCCTCTCAAAATGCGATCGAATCAGGAGAAGTAAAACCCTCCGTGGATTGGGTAAGCACCCATCGTCCGCAAATTCATCACCCTTAGAATTATGGCTACAACTTGGCAAAGACGAGCGGAACTCGATCCGTCCCAACTGTGGGATCGATTCTGCGATTGGATTACCAGCACGAATAACCGACTGTATATCGGTTAGTTTGGCGTCCTGCTGATTCCCACGGCTTTAACAGCGGCGATCGTCTTTATCTTGGCATTTATCGCCGCACCTCCCGTCGATATCGATGGCATTCGAGAACCCGTCATCGGCTCGCTGCTGGGAGGGAACAATCTCATCTCCGCCGCCGTCGTTCCCACCTCAGCGGCGATCGGACTGCACTTCTACCCCCTGTGGTCGGCGGCTGCCATCGAAGAATGGCTTGACAACGGCGGTCCCTACCAACTCATCGTCCTCCACGCTCTCGTCGCCATTTGGTGCTACTTGGGGCGGTTGTGGGAACTGAGCGATCGCTTGGGAATGCGTCCTTGGATTGCCGTCGCCTTTAGCGCCCCGGCTGCCGCTGCCACTGCAATTTTCCTGATTTATCCCATCGGTCAAGGCAGTTTTTCCGAAGGAATGCCCCTAGGCATTGCCGGAACCTTCCACTATATGCTGGCATTCCAAGCCGAACACAATATCCTCATGCACCCCCTGCATATGCTCGGCGTTACCGGGGTGTTGGGCGGCGCGTTCTTAAGTGCGATGCACAGCTCCCTGGTGACTTCCAGCCTGATTCGGGAAACCACCGAACTGGAATCGACGACCGCCGGGTATAAATTCGGTCAGCAAGAAGCCACCTACAACTTAGTTGCCGGACATTCAGCCTTTCTGGGACGGCTGACGATTCCGGGACTGGCGATGCGGAATAGTCGATCGATCCACTTTACGATCGCCGCACTGCCCACCATCGGCATCTGGTGTGCCGTTCTGGGCGTGGGTGTCATGTCCTTCAACGTCAACGGCTTTAACTTTAACCACTCCGTTTTGGACGCTCGAGGAAGCGTCATCCGCACCGACGCCGATGTCATCAACCGCGCCAACTTGGGCATTGGCGCCATGCACTCCCCCAACGCCCATCACTTTCCCTTAACCCTGGCTTCGGGAGACGCACAGCCGGTATGGCTCGCACCGAGCGTTCGCAGCTAGTCTCCGCGTAGTAACTCGGCAAATGTCCGCCCCATCCTCCGTCAACTTGACGGGGATGGGGTTTCCATTCCTTCCCAAACCCTTGATTCAAAACCCCTTTAGGAGAAAACCATGAGCGATCGAACGGCTTATGCCTCCAACGCCCCCGTGGAAATTCCCCCCGGATACCTCAACATTATGGGGTATGTAGACGAATCTGAA
>DVED01000168.1 GCA_015295945.1 Oscillatoriales cyanobacterium M59_W2019_021
CGCTCCCGCTATCAACGGTTAATATCCAAATGATAGCTAGAGTTGCTTTAAGCATCATCTAACAAAAAACGCCCTCCAAGTGGAGGGCGTTTTTTTTGGCAGCGAACTACTGAGTGAATGGCAATAACATCAATGCCAGTCCCCAGACGAGGAGGAATACCGCACCGATGCGACCGAACGTATCGCCCCAGGGGGCAACCTTTTCAACTAATACGAATAGGGAAATCGCTGCAATCCACAGCAAATTCATAACGCCGCCGAGAAAGAGTAACATCATCAACCCCCAGCAACATCCCAAACAATAGAGTCCGCGATCGATCCCCATGCGAAAGGTGCCAAAGTCACCGTGTTTCCAGTGCGTCGAGAGAAATTCGACGGGCGATCGGCAAAATTGAAGGCAGGCAGATTTGTAGGGAACGAACTGATATAGTCCTGCCGCGATCGCCAGCAGTCCTCCGAAGACTGGAGAGGTACTCACCATCATGGGCGAGAGCAGTGCCGCTCGTTCCAATCCCCATTGCAATACCGTTGCCACGAAGCTAAAGCCCGTCCACACTGCCAGGTAGCCTAAAAGGAAAGCTCCGGTGGGGGGCAGGGTAGAGCCGCCAATCCCGCGTTGGCGGCAGACGCGAGCATAGAGTAGAATCGTCGGCGTGGCACTGGGAACCATCATCGCCACCATCATGACTGCCCACATGAGGAACATCAGTACGGTATCGGTTAGCGTCCAAGGTTGGAGTTGTACCATACTCTCAATCGTCGGTGCGTGCATTCCTGCTGCCATGACGATTAGATAGATCCAAGCGATCGCCGCTACCCCCAGCGTTGCCACCAAGACGATCCGACGATCGTCTTTCAGAAACCGTTCCACCCATTCTCCCAATGCCATCGCCCATTATCCTCCCGCTTGGGGATAGCTCAGACCCTCGACTACACCGTAAGGATCGTACGTGGCGTAGGTGAGACATCCATAGCGATTTTGGTGATTTTGGATAACTTCTCCAGTGCTGTGGAAGGTACTGCTTGCCATTTCGGCTTTGCGAAACTCGAAACCGTGGGGTAACTCGATTGCTGCTAGATGCAGCTTCCCGGTCATGGGATTGCGAATGGGTTCGAGTGCTGCTGCGAACACCCCGGAAACTGCCATGCGTCCTGTACGATTTTGCAGGTTCCACTCGAATTCGATGGGGGCGAAAATGGGGTCGGGTTCTTCATCGATGGTACTGGCATAAATACTGAACGCGGT
Organism: Oscillatoriales cyanobacterium M59_W2019_021; assembly: GCA_015295945.1. Lineage (GTDB taxonomy): Bacteria > Cyanobacteriota > Cyanobacteriia > Cyanobacteriales > Geitlerinemataceae > DVED01. The sequence goes on from DVED01000168.1 coordinate 1,247, forward strand.
GGTGGGTTCTTGTTCCTGCCCCGACAGAATGGTCAATAATGCTTCTTTTTGGCTCTCCGTAGCGCGATCGTCGATAATAGCTTGATAGATTCCCCCGCCTTCGTGAACCGGGCCGGGCCATCGATAGATTCCGGCAACGCGCAACCCGTCGAGGCGAACGTCGCCAAAGTAGCCCTCGACAATTTCCATCGCTTCGACTCCTTCGCAAAATTCCTGGGTGGGGCGGCCGTTGAATTCGCAGGGGCAGCCATAATCGCAACTACAAGAAACCAAGCGCTTGGTTTCTATTTTCCAATCGGTGTAAGACATAACAAAAAGGTGAACGATCGATCGTGAATGCTTTAATGATATCGATTCTTGAATGGGGGGCAGTACGAGATCGTAAGAAAGCGATATACTTCTACAAGTTTGGGTAAGGGGCTTCTCAATCACTGCAAATCGCTATTTTTGTCGATCGACCCAGCGTTTATCATTGTGAATGGACTCGAAGAAAAAGTGGGTTTCATGGCTTGCCTGCCAGTTGCCGAACCCGTTCAATAAAATAACCGACCATGCCGAAAAAGCAAAAATTTCCCTATCTGGTGGGCTCGAAGTGGACATCCCAACAAAAAATGTGGGGTTGGCGACATTTTCAAGTCGTCAACCGCAAAAATCAAGGAGCGTGGGTTTTCGCGGAGATGGTGGCAGCTTGCGATCCGACGGTGCGTTTTTGGATGAATGCTAAGCTCTTAAAAGATGAGTCCCAGTGGAGAGCAGGTTGGAAGTCGTTACAAGAACAGGAAGAACTGGAAGGATAACCAGCGAGAACATCGCACATCGTGCGTTTCGATGCGCGAAAAATCGGATCGAATTTGCGGAACTCCATCGACTCCAACCATACTGGACTTTTATGACGGATTTTCCTCACCCACCTTAGCATAAAAGTCTTCATCTGCCCTCAAAAATCCCGGACGTTGCATGAGCTTTTCGAGATAGAGCTTCGTTGGGGTTTCGGCTTTCATCATCCCCAAACGGTAAGCCCACATTAGCACCCCTCCGGTAATAATATCGGCTACGGAAAACTTGTTCTCCACCAAATAATCGCGATCGGTCAATACTCGATCTAACGGTTGGCAAACGCGATCGAACCAGGTTTGGGCGTCTGTTGTTGAGAGGTGAGTTTGTGCGTCCTTTGGTAGCACTTTTTCGGGCAAATTTGGAAATACATTAAACATATATTGTTCTACGGGTGGCTCTAAGGTTGCCGTTGCATAAAATAGCCATTGATAGTAATACGCTCGGGCGGAATCGTTCGGTTCCGGAGCCAATCCTTTCTCGGAATACTTATCGGCTAAGTAAGCACAAATCGCTGCCGACTCGAAAATTGTTACCGCTTCATCTACAAGAACGGGAACTTTGCCGTGAGGGTGCAAGTGTTTGTATTCCGGTTGTTCCATCATCCCCGGACGAATGTAGATGAGTTCGTAGGGTGCTTCTAGTTCTTCGAGCAGCCACCGAGGACGAACGGCTCGCGTTGTGGGAATATAATAGAGTTTCATAAATCAGCTTTTTTGGCAAAATAGATTTTCACAGAATTATAAGAGTTTAAAAAATTGAAGCTAAAATTTTCAGGAATATCGAAGTTTTATCCTTACTCATCATACTACCGCGATCGCCCATGATAAACAATCCTTCAAAAAAATTCACACCTCAACGGACTGCCGATGGTTCTCAAACATTCTTTTCTGAAGAGTTTGGGGAACTTTTTCACAGCCATCATGGTGCAAAACAGGAAGCTGAACTCAAATTCGTACAGCCAACTCAGCTAGAAATTAAGGCGCGATCGGCGACGATTTGTTTATTAGATGTTTGCTATGGATTGGGATACAATACAGCAGCGGCTTTAACAGCAATTTGGCAAGCAAATCCCTATTGTCACGTTCGATGGATTGGCTTAGAATTGAATGTTAATGTTGCCCAAGCGGCGATCGCCCAAAATCTTCTCGATGAATTTCCCGAATCTGTTCGGCAATTTTTAGCAAACTTGGCGATCGATCTGAAGGTAAAAACAGAATATTTCGATGCCATACTTTTAATCGGCGATGCTCGAAAAACGATACAACAAGTTCGAGAATTCAATTTTCTTGTGGATGCGATTTTTCTCGATCCGTTTTCGCCACCAAGCTGCCCACAATTGTGGACGATCGAGTTTTTAGAGCGGGTAGTTTCTTGCTTGAAACCGTCGGGATATTTAGCAACCTATTCCTGTGCCGCCGCAGTCCGAACGGCTTTAATTGCAGCGGGATTGCACGTCGGATCGACCGTTCCCATCGGACGCAAATCGCCGGGAACGATCGCCAGTTTCTCCGCAAAAAATATACCGCAACTCTCACAGCAAGAACGAGAACACCTACAAACTCGTGCGGCAATTCCCTATCGCGATCCTTCTCTCTCCGATTCGGCAGAAGTTATTCTTCAACGCCGCCAGCAAGAGCAACAAATTAGTGTATTAGAACCGACATCTCGATGGAAAAAACGGTGGCTGAGTTCGAGTGAAATGAGTTGATTTTGTATCGTGTTGATCGTCGAGAATAGGCTGTTTTTTTTTAATCTTATCGTTTGTATAAAACATGATATACTGAATAATATGAGGATCAATAAATTGTAATGTCATCTGTTAACACCGTTGCTACGATTGCTCCAGAGTCGCTCGCTCGATTGAGTGTAGAACAGTATCATGCGATGATTCGATCGGGAATTCTCACCGATGACGATGCGATCAAATTAATAGAAGGTTGGCTCATTTTAAAGATGGCTAAAAACCCGGCACATCGAGCAACAACTCGTTTAGTTAGAACGGCTTTAGAGGCGATCGTTCCGGTGGGGTGGTATGTTGACTCTCAGGAACCCATTACTCTCAGTAATAGCGAACCCGAACCGGATGTCGTTATCGTTCGCGGAGAAACTCGGCAGTATCTCGATCGCCATCCAGGTGCGGCAGAAATTGTGATCGTTATTGAAGTTTCCGATACGACACTTCAGCGAGATCGCCAGATTAAAAAACGGATTTACGCACAGGCAAAAATTCCCATTTGCTGGATTATCAATTTGGTAGAATCCCAAAGTGAAGTTTATGCGCAACCTGCCGAGGAAGAAGACGATTGCGATTATCGGCAAAGGCAAGATTACGAACGATCGGATAGAATACCCTTGGAGATCGAAGGAGTTGAAATAGGCTCGATTTCCGTTGCTTCTCTCTTGCCCTAACTTGATCGACTACCCATCAAAAGCCGATCGATAAATCTTTTCGTTCTCTTTTACAGATTCCATCAAATCTACCATTGGATAGGGATAATCGACACCCAGTTTAACCCCAAAATCTTCTTGTGCGGCAGGCGATAAAGTCCACGGTTCGCCAATTTTGCTAGCGGGAACGTTTTTCAACTCCGGACACCAATGTTTGATGTAGTTGCCTTCTGGGTCGTAATCTCTCCCTTGTTTGAGGATATTAAAATAGCGAAATCCTCGAGCGTCGTTGCCAATCCCGGCAACATAATTCCAATTTCCCCAATTACTGCATACGTCGTAGTCGATCAGTTGCGACTCGAACCATTCTGCACCCATTTGCCAATTGATGCCTAAATTTTTAGTCAGGAAACTGGCAACATTTTGCCGACCTCGATTCGACATAAACCCCGTGGCGGCGAGTTCCCGCATATTGGCATCGATCAAAGGAATTCCGGTTTGTCCGGTTTGCCATAATTGAAATTGTTCCCAATCTTCTTTCCAGGGAATTTCTAAGCCTTGCAAGCCCGATTTTTGAAAAATTCGGTTGCCGTGTTTTGCACCAATAAAGCGGAAATAGTCGCGCCACAAGAGTTCAAAAAATAGCCAATAGGTGGAGTCATTTTTGACTCGTTCCCGTTCGTATTCTTGAATTTGTTGGTAAATTAACCGGGGAGATAGGCAGCCAAAACCCAACCAAGGAGAAAATTTTGAGGAATAGTCTGCCCCTAACATTCCGTTGCGGGTTTGTTTGTAATCTTTGAGGCAATCGCGCTGCCAAATATATTCGTTTAATCGATCGAGGGCTGCCGTTTCGCCGCCAACAAAACGCAACACCGCGCGATCGTCGAAAACGGGTTTGGAGAGGTTTAAATCGGCTAGTGTGGGAATTTCTCCCCCGTCGATTTCCGGTAAAGGTGGCAGTTGTTCTGGGGTGGGAAAAGGGGGACGAACGGAACAGTGACTTTCAACTTGCTTGCGAAATTGGGTAAAAATTTCTGGTAGGTAGTGAAGGTCGCAAGGTAAACCATCGATATGATAGAGGGTCAATTCCCAAAAAGATTTGAGGCGAACGCCTAACGGGGAAAGGGCCCGTTGCAGGGCATTTTCAACTGCTAATTCTTCGGAAGTAACTTCAGCTTGATAGTAAACTGCATCGATTTCCAGTTGTTTGACTAATTCGGGAATAACCCGTTCCGGTTTGCCTCGACGGATCAGCAAATCGCTGCCGCGCGATCGCCAACTGTTTCGCAAATCGGCAATGCTTTCTAACAAAAACTGGGCACGAAACGCTCCGGTTTTGGGAAAACCGAAACTCGTTTGGCGAAATTTCCGAGGCTCGAAGCAGTAAAGGGGAATTAACTGTGCCTGCTCGCTCAGCGCTTGGTGTATCGCCTCACGATCGTGGAGTCGCAGGTCGTTCCGATACCAAATTAAGATGCGGGGTGCGCTCACGATGTTTGGCAGAAGTGTTGAATCTTAAGATTTGAGGGGTCGTCACCAATTCGTGAATTGTTCATGATGATACCAAAATTCAGGTGTGACTGACTCTATTCACAATAATTTGGGGTTTAAAGTCAAGGACAAGACCCAAAGTGTAAAGTTTTACCATCAGGATTCAACACTTCTGGATGTTTGGGGGATGGAATCGCTTCCGGTTTAGTATATCAAACCTGTCCTCTTCCGGTTCGATCGAGTTAAAGTAAAGAAATGTAAACATTCCGCTTGATCGACTATGGAACTGCATCAAATCAAAGTGTATCTCAACAGTAGCGACTCTCAGAATCGACTCAAAGCCCTGACGGAGTTGCGAAAGTATGATGCCGAGGATGCCATTCCCCTGTTGCTGCAAGCCCGCAACGATCCGGAATTTATCGTGCGATCGTTCGTAGCGATGGGATTGGGACGGAAGCAATCGGACGAAGCCTTCGAGTGTTTGCTCCAGATGCTGACCGGAGATCGCGACTACAACGTGCGCGCAGAAGCCGCAAACTCCATTGCCCTTTACGGAGAACGATCGATCGCCCCCTTAATGACCTCCTTCGAGCGAGACGACCACTGGCTCGTCCGACGCAGCATTCTGGCTGCTATGGCGGAAATGACTGCTCCTGACGCCCTCTATCAAATCTGCCAAATTGGCTTGCTCGATGAAGACCTTACCGTACGGGATGCGGCGATCGAAAGTATGAGTTTGCTGGCTGGTTCCCATCGAGAAGCTGATGCCCTCGAGTCCTTGCTTTCCTTCGTCAGTGCCGACAGTTGGCGCACCCGCTACGCCGTCGCTCGCGCCCTGAAATCCTTCAATGCGCCCTCGGCAAAATCCGCCCTCAGTTATCTCAGCCGAGATACAGACCATCGGGTGGTGGGTGCGGCACTGGAAAGTTTGGTTCCCCAAGAAGGGTAACGTTCTCTTAATTCTCAATAAAATGGGAATAGCGCGATCGGGGAAATAGCCAGATGCAAACTCGAGAAAAAATTTTACCGTTGGAAAATGGCGATCGCTTGACTCGCGAAGAGTTCGAGCGTCGTTACGATGCCATGCCCCACTTAAAAAAAGCCGAACTTATCGAAGGAGTTGTTTATATGGGTTCTCCAGTTCGGGTGACTCACGGTGCCCCTCACGCTCGAGTGATGGCGTGGTTGGGCGGTTACTGGACGGCAACGCCAGGGGTTCAAGTTGCCGACAATACCACCGTGCGCCTCGACGACGACAACGAACCCCAACCGGATGCGTTATTGAGAATCGAACGGGGCGGACAATCGACGATTAGCGAGGATGGCTACATTGAAGGCGCACCGGAACTGATTGTGGAAATTGCTGCCAGTAGCGCTTCCTACGATTTGCGAGATAAGTTGCGGGTGTATCGCCGCAATCGGGTGCGGGAGTATTTGGTGTGGCAAGTTTACGATCGCCGTTTCGATTGGTTTCAATGGCGAGAAGGCGAATATGTGGGGTTAGAACCCGACTCGGAAGGAGCGATCCGCAGTGGCGCATTTCCGGGATTGTGGCTGTCGGTGGCGGCGCTGTTAGAGGGCGATCTCGTCGAGGTGCGGCGGGTTTGGGAACGGGGTTTGGCAACCGACGAACGCGATAATTTTGTACGACGCTTACAAAATCCGCGTTTGGATGAATAATCGCCCGATCGCTACGTTCACAGGCATATCGTCAATTCGGTGTTCATCTCGGAAAAATGTTAATTATTGCAACAAAATCGATCTAAAGCTTCAAATTTTAAGGAAAGATGACGTATTGATACTCATTGACTTTCTTTCGCAGAATTTTGGGCGATCGACAAGTCCGTGAGAGTGAAATTGATTAAAATTGGGAGAACGTAAAATTGGTTAACTTAATGCTACTGGCAACATCCGTTCCCGCTACGGTTGAGTGGGGCCCGAAAGTGGCGATTACCATGATTATTTGCAACATCATCGCTATCGCCATCGGCAAGTACAAAATTCAAAACCCGAGTTCGCCGCCGGCAATGCCTTCGCCCGAAATGTTCGGGGGGATGGGTTTTCCCGCCGTGTTAGCCACCACCAGCTTCGGTCACCTCTTAGGAGTGGGCGCAATTTTGGGTTTGGCTAGCATGGGCGTTCTCTAAAAGAGACCATTCTGATTTTATTAATATAGACGAAAAAAAGGTGCGTTCGCAATCGAAAACGCACCTTTTTTTAGGAGAATAACTACAAGTGGCGGTTGTAGATGCGAAGCGGCTTCTCGCAGAGTAACCGCATCTACTCAGTCCGCGATGGCAGACTTCGATTCTATAGGCGAGATTTCCAATCCCCAGCCGAATTCACCTGAATAGTTACTACCAGTCTCCCAACCCCAAACCCCAAACCCAAAATAACCAATGACCAACGATCGTTAAGTCAAATACGTATAACTCCTGAGACTCCGTTCGTAATTTTTCAGCAGCATTTGAGATTCAAAAATCGAAATTTTCCCTTCTTTTAAAGCGCGTTCGCTTTGACGGCGAATGCTTTCGATCAAATCTTCCGAATCGTATTGAACGTAACCCAACACTTCCGTCATCGTATCTCCTTTAACGACGTGTTCGATTTCGTAGCCGTTGGGAGTCAGTTTGATGTGTACGGTGTTAGTATCGCCGAATAGGTTGTGCAAATTCCCCATAATTTCCTGATAAGCACCCACCAAGAACATTCCCAAATAGTAGGGTTGTTCGGGGGAAAATGGGTGCAGTTCCAAGGCAGATTTGACATTGAGGCGATCGATAAAGCGATCGATCCGTCCGTCGCTGTCGCAGGTTAAATCGGCGAGGGTTGCTCGTTTTGTCGGTTCTTCGTTGAGGCGATGGATGGGAAGGATGGGAAATAATTGTTCGATCGCCCAATTATCCGGTGCCGATTGAAAAATGGACAAATTGATATAATAAATCGAGGCTAAAATCTCATCGAGTTCTTCTAAATCTTTAGGTTTATCCTCCTGTTTCTGTGCCAAAGCATGAATTTTTTGACAGCACGCCCAATACAATTGTTCGGCTTTGGCACGTTCGGTAATGCTCAGATAACCAAAACCAAACAAACTAATGGCTTCTTCTTTAAATTGAATCGCATCGTGATAGGCTTCTTGATAATTTTCTAAGCTAATCGATCGATAGGTTTCGTACAGATTGCGAATGACCAAATGTTCTTTTTCCGCACTTGGTTCGGGGACAGTTGAAGAGGCTTCGCTAGTTCCCAGAACGTTGAAAATTAGCACTGATTGATGGGAAGCGATCGCCCGTCCGCTTTCGCTAATTAAGGTAGGTACGGCTCGATTTCGTTCTTCGCACGCTTCTTTCACTTCCGCGACAATATCGTTCGCGTAGTTTTGCATATTATAGTTTTTAGAAGCGGGAAAGTTGGTTTTAGAACCGTCGTAATCTACCGCCAAACCACCACCAACATCCAGATAGTTCATATTCGCCCCTAAATTGGCGAGTTCGACGTAGATTTGACTGGCTTCTCGGATGGCATCTTTAATCGTGCTAATCGACGAAATTTGAGACCCAATATGGAAGTGTAATAATTGCAAGCAATCGAGCATTTCTGCCGCTTTCAACTGTTCGATCGCCCCCACAATTTCCGGAATGCTCAACCCGAATTTCGCCCCTTCTCCACTCGAATGACCCCAACGTCCGATGCCTTTGCTGCTGAGTTTTGCACGCACGCCGAGAATGGGTTTGATGCCTAATTGACGGCTGACGGCGATCGCCAATTCCACCTCTTCTGGCTGTTCTAAAACGATAATCGGTTGCTGTCCCAAACGGGTTGCCAGCATTGCCGTTTCGATATATTCCCGGTCTTTATAACCGTTACAAATCATCAACGCACCCGGAGTAGATAGCGATGCTAAAGCGATGAGTAACTCCGGCTTAGAACCCGCTTCTAACCCAAATTGATAGGGTTTTCCAAAACTGACTAATTCTTCGATTAAATGCCGCTGTTGGTTGCATTTTACAGGAAAGACACCGCGATAGGTTCCGGGGTAATTGTAACGGGCGATCGCCTTAGCAAAACATGCATTTAACCGCTCGATGCGATCAGCTAAAATATCCGAAAAACGAATCATTAACGGCAATCCTAAATTTCGCTGACGCAGTGCTTCTACTAACTCGTATAAATCTAAAGAACCGCCGCGATCGCCTTTCGGAGAAACCGTCACTCGACCGACTGCATTAATCGAAAAATACGGCTCTCCCCAGCCCCGAATTCGATACAATTCCTCGCTATCCTCGATCGTCCACTGGGGTTCCGCGTTTGAGGGGCGATCGATCGATCCGTTACTTAACTGCCGTTCTAATTCAATTGGAGTACTTCCTGGCTGTAAACCCATGGTCGGACATCTCCTCACGCCGATTGTCACGACTAAAGTGTATCGCGATTTGGTCGTTATCGAGACAGATCGACACCGATCGGTATTTGTAGCGGCATCAAGAAAAACCATATTAAGGGTTTGCGATTGGACGTGCAAGGTTCGGAGTTGAGTGATATAATAGTGTTGATGCTTACTTTATAAACTTATTGTACAATAAACAAGTATTTGCAGCTTTCAACCCAGTTTCGAGCGTAAAATTTAACAAAAACGATGAGGTTTATTGACCCTAAAATTGATCGCGCTTTCAAAAAAGTATTTAGTTCGGAACACAGTAAAGACATTCTTTTCAGCTTTCTCAACGCCTTAATTTATGAAAGCAATCCAACCAACGATCGATTCAATTGATCGCCTAGCGACTTGCCAAACCCACTAAATTTCCAGTTCCGGGAATCACTTCGCCGATCGCCCAAGCTGCGATTTCGTGGGATTTCAATGCGGTTATCGCTTGATCGACCTCATCTGGCGGCACTAACACCACAAACCCAATTCCCATATTAAACGTCTCGAACATATCGGCAGAACTCACTTCTCCTTCGGCAGCAATCCACTGGAAAATGGGTGGAACTTGCCAACTATTAGGGTCGATCCGGATCGATCGTCCTTCTCCCAAGCATCGGGGTAAATTTTCCGGCAATCCCCCTCCGGTGATGTGTGCCATGCCGTGAACCTCTAACTCGCTGCGGAGGAGTTCTAAAATCGGTTTGACGTAGATGCGGGTGGGGGTTAACAAAACTTCACCCAAAGGACGATCGCCCAACAAACTCGCTCGATCGTCCCAAGCGAATCCTTTGGTCTCGATAATCTTCCGTACCAAGCTGAATCCGTTACTGTGAACCCCGGAACTCGCCAGACCGATGGCGATATCCCCAACCCGAACTTGCGATCCATCGAGTAATTGGCTTTTCTCCGCGATGCCGACGCAGAATCCTGCTAAATCGTACTCCCCAGGAGCGTAAAATCCCGGCATTTCCGCCGTTTCGCCGCCTAATAGGGCGCATCCGGCTTGGCGGCATCCTTCAGCAATTCCCGCCACCACTTGCGTTAACCGATCGGAATTGAGTTTTCCCGTCGCTAGATAATCCAAAAAATACAGGGGTTCGGCACCGCAGGTGAGGACATCGTTCACGCACATGGCAACTAAGTCAATGCCGACGGTCTCGTGACGATCGAGATGATGAGCTAGCTTCAGCTTCGTGCCAACACCATCAGTCCCGGAAACGAGGACGGGTTGTCGATATCCCGACGGCAACTCAAAGCAGCCGCTAAATCCGCCTAAAGCCCCTAACACTTCCGATCGATAGGTGCTTTGTACCATGTTGCGAATATTTTCGACAAAAGCACGACCTGCGGCTACGTCTACCCCGGCTTCGCGATAGTCCATCGGTTCTCTGACCTACTATTTCCAATTACGCATCCAACTTTATCAAAAGAAGGAGTTCGGGAGTTCATTAGGAGAGAAAGAGAGCTTTCTTGAGCGGGGGAAGCGGGGGAAGCAGGGGGAGAAGATTTTTACCAATGACCAATGACCGACGATCGATAACCGCACCCGCTCGATGAAGTTTGGGGTCAGTCATAGTTTCATAACATTGAGATCGCTCGTAACGATCGCTACTCTCTATTACCACAAAAAATGATTTTTTATTTAAAGATTGCGTAAATTCTTGAAATCTTTAAATAAAGCTTGAAACGCCTTCAGGACATGGCATTCGTTCGATTTCTTTCGATTTTTAATTGTAAAGCTTATGTAAAGTTTCCGTAATTTTAGAAATCCTGCTGATACGCGATCGCAAAACTTCATGCTATGTTGTGGCAGTCCAAGATGTTCGAGTCGAACACGTAACGAGTTCGAGTTGACAAAGACGGGAATTCATTCCGGTCAACGAAAAACTCGAGTTCTAACTCAGTTTTGAAAAGGCTCTAGAAATCCGCTCCCACAAGCCTTTCTAGAACAAACTTTCCGAAACTGAGATGTTGGGTTCTACACAGCGTACATGAATCAAAAAATTTGGAATCGGCTTTCTGCCACGGTTATCGCGACAGGCTTAGGCCTCGTACCTTCAGGTCTAGTCGCCACAGCCGCACCCCTTGACGGCGAATTTGCCAAACCTGACTTAATCGCCGAACGAGCCGGAGAGCCACAAACAACAGCGATTCAACTGCCTGTTAACTCGATCACTCAAGTTGAGACCCACCAATTCGACGGGCGTTCTGCTGCCACCCTCTACGTCCGCAACATTCCCATCCTGACCTTTTTAGAGGGAAATGGCAGTCCGGAAGCTCGAGCCGCAGCCGTAGCCGATCGTCTAAATCAACTAGCAAGTGCGGGTGTCGATGCTAATTTGATCGTCGCTTCTTGGATACCGGAAGGCGATCGGTATGCCATCCAAGTCGGGCAAGAGACCCTCGTTGAACTCGACGCCAATACCATTTTACCGGATATCACCGCCAACCCCGCAGACGACGCCCTCCAAGCCACCAACCGACTGCGTCGGGTGATGGGGAACGCCGCACCTTTACAACAAATTGCGGGTAGACCCATTGAGGAAGCGAGATCGGAGCATCGTGTGAAAGTCGCCCCCAAACACCCTTCCGAACCCGTCATGTTCCGCATGGATGGTTGGGCATCTTGGTACGGTCCCGGATTCGACGGTGCAACCAGTGCTAACGGCGAAGTTTTCGATCAATACGCACTGACTGCCGCACACCGCGACTTACCGTTCGATACCCTGGTTCGGGTCACCAATTTGGATAACGGTCGATCGGTCGTGGTTCGCATTAACGATCGTGGTCCTTTCATCCCCGGTCGAGACATCGACCTTTCTGCGGGTGCTGCCGAAGAAATTGGGATGATGGCTTCGGGAACCGCTCCTGTCTCCATCGAGGTTTTGGGTTCTCCCGAATCGGCAATGCCCTCGGCAGCGTTTCCAAAGAAGTAAAACTTGGGATTGGGGTTAGTTGTTAGGGGTTAGTTGTTAGGGGTTAGTTGAACCAATGACCCATTACAATGACCTATTACCAATGACCCGTTACCAATGACCTTCGTGTTACTAACGACCCCTGCCCAACTGCGAGATTACCGCAATACCATCGTCGGAGGAAGTATCGGCTTCGTCCCGACGATGGGGGCGTTGCATCCCGGTCATTTGAGCTTGATTGAGAACGCTCGCCGGGAGAACGAGATCGTTATCGTCAGTATTTTTATCAATCCGCTGCAATTCGCCCCTACAGAGGATTTGCAGCGGTATCCTCGCGATTTAGAACGCGATCGCCAACTTTGCGAAAAAGCGAGAGTCGATGTCATTTTTGCCCCGACAGTCGAGGAACTGTTGGGTAAACATGGCATCGCCACAACGGTTGTTCCCCCCGAATCGATGACATCTATATTATGCGGTCGATCGAGAACGGAACACTTTCAGGGGGTCGCGACAATCGTCACCAAGTTGTTGAATTTAGTACAGCCCGATCGCGCCTATTTCGGACAAAAAGACGCGCAGCAACTCGCCATCGTTCGCCGATTGGTGGCAGATTTGAGCCTTCCCGTGGAAATTGTCGGCTGTCCCATCGTTCGGGAAGCATCGGGGTTGGCGTACAGTTCCCGCAATCAGTATTTAAGTTCCCAAGAAAAAGAGAGTGCCGCCGGACTGTATCGGAGTTTGCGCCAAGCACAGACGGCATTTCGCCAAGGGGTTCGCCGCAGCGTAGATTTAATCGATCGCGCCAAATCCGAACTGGCAACCGAGCCGGAGATCCAACTCGAATACGTGGAGTTGGTGCATCCCGAAACTTTGGAACCCTTAGAAATCGTAGAGACAGTGGGGTTAATCGCGATCGCTGCTCGCATCGGTTCCACGCGGTTAATCGATAACCTTCTCCTGCGACAGCCGATCGTAGCGATCGACGGACCTGCCGGAGCCGGGAAATCCACCGTAACGCGCCAAGTGGCTCGCCGATTGGGATTATTGTATCTCGATACCGGGGCAATGTACCGGGCAGTCACCTGGTGGGTATTGGATGCGGGAATGGAAATCGAGGAGAAAACCGTAGCCGCCGCCTTGGATGGCTGCCATTTGGAATTGCAACCCGACGAAGCATCCGGCTGTCGCGTCTGGGTCAACGATCGCGAAATTACCCGAGAAATCCGCACCCCGGAAGTGACCGAGAAAGTTTCTGCCGTCTCCGCACTGCCATCGGTGCGTCAGTTCCTGGTGGCGCAACAACAGCGATACGGTCGTCGCGGCGGCTTGGTGGCGGAAGGTCGGGATATCGGTACTTGCGTATTTCCCGATGCCGACGTCAAGATTTTTTTAACCGCCTCGGTTGCCGAACGTGCCAGACGGCGGCAGAAAGATTTGGAACAACAGGGACACGGATCGATCGACCTGCCAGAATTGGAACGATCGATCGCCGAACGAGACCGCCAAGACAGCACCCGCGCCATTTCTCCACTTCGCAAAGCCGACGATGCGATCGAAGTCTCAACCGATGGGATGACGATTGAAGAAGTCATCGATCGAATTGTCGGGTATTGTCGATGAATATTTTTCATTTACCTTCAGATCTTCCCCAGGAAGAATATTTTGAACCCCTGCTTTCCCAAGGCAACCTTTTAATCGAACGCATCATTTCCACCGGACAAACCACGCCACCAGGGGAATGGTACGACCAAGACCGAGACGAATGGGTGGTGTTATTGCAAGGCGAAGCGACGCTGGGTTACGAAGACGGTTCTACGAAAGTGCTAACGGCGGGGGATTGGGTATTGATATCCGCCCATCAAAAACATCGCGTCGAATTCACCAGTACCCAACCCCCGTGTATTTGGTTAGCTGTTCACGTTGCGCCATCGATCAATCCGCAGTCCTGAAAGGGGTTGGGCAAATTTACCGTTAAAAATTCACAAACTGCGATCGCCCATCGTCTTAGAAGCAGAACGGGAGAGATGAAAACAACTCCAACCCTCCTGGAACGCCTTTCAAACTTTACTTCTGGAGACTGCAAATGACGACGCTAATTAATGTCGAAACCAACGGTGCAAATTCGAGCGCGATCGAAGCTGCTTCTATGACCGTTTCTTCGCCAATTTCTACTCCCGAAACGAAAGCCACAACCGCGATTAAAGTTGCATTGCCTACCTTAAAAATGGGTCAAGCGGGCGAAGCCGTTCGCTTCCTGCAACAACGCCTGCAATCCTTTGAGTATCGCATCGCCTTTAACGGACAATTCGGCTTGCAAACCGATGCGGCAGTCAAACATTTCCAAGCGCATTACGGCGGGTTGTTAGTCGATGGCGTGGTTGGTTCTAAAACTTGGAAAGCATTGTGCGAAAATTCGCAGCTTTACGGCTATTCCTTCTACTCCGAATTCGTGGCAACCACCTATCCCTACGATGTCCATATGCCGACCTTGCAAAAAGGCATGGAAGGCGATGCCGTAGAATGCTTGCAACGTCGCTTGATTGCATACACCTATCGCCTCAAAGTCGATGGAATTTTCGGCGATGCAACGAAAGCCGTCGTTATCGGTCATCAGAAACGAGTTGGGTTGCCAACAGATGGTATTGTCGGTCGTCAAACCTGGCGCGAATTGGGACTGAATCTCGCCCCTTAAACGATCGCAAAATCTCTCTCTAAGCGCAAATCATTCGATCGGGCGATCGAGGTTAACTCTAGCAATAGATACATCTCGATCGCCCATTTTTATAGTTAATTAAAAACTCTTATCAAGATTAAAAAAGAGGTTCTAAATTGCCTCTTTGTTTCAAAATATGCAAATCCAAAATTCACACATCTATCGACTCAATCGTCCTATTTATAGAAAGCAATAAATCTGGAATTGCTGCTTTTATCCTTCATCTCTACCAAATTGCCGGAGAAAAATCGTGAATTCAATCGCTAATACCAACATCGCCAATACAACAAAATCCGAACTCGAAAATCAAGTTTCCGCCAACCTCGATCGAGAGAATCAACCGATCGAACCCATTACCCTCCCCGCCGAAATTTTCTTACCCATTCTCACCGTCGGTCAAGCCGGAGAAGCCGTCCGCTTCTTACAAAAACGCCTTCGCAATTTAGAATATCGTCTGGCGGTTAACGGTCAATTCGGATTGCAAACTGATGCCGCTGTCAAGCATTTTCAAGCTCGTTATGAAGGCTTACTAGTTGATAGAGTTGTAGGAGCGAAAACCTGGAAAGCTTTGTGCGAAAATGAATATCCATATGGCTTTTCCTTCTACGCCGACTACGTACCCACGACCTATCCCTACGATATCGATATGCCCATTTTACGCCTCGGCATGAAAGGGGAAGCCGTGGAGTGTTTGCAATTGCGCTTGCAAGCGACAGGTTACCTATTACAGATCGATGGACTTTTCGGAGAAAACACCCGCATGGAGGTAAAAAGTTTTCAAGAGCGTTCCCATTTAGAAATTGATGGGATTGTGGGTTACCATACCTGGCGATCGCTCGCTGAATAAATCGAAGCGATCGACTTTCACCGCTGACTCATAGATTTATCAAATTGCATCTACCTCATAAAATACAATGCGATCGGCTTCTCCGATCTTTTGGAGAAGTTGATCGCGTTTTAGGTAATATTACTAATTTGCCGATCGTGAGTTGTGAAAAGTAAATCTAAATCTGATAGAATTAGAAAATGATTGGAATAAACTGACAACTTAGTGCTTTTATCTCAACCCAACGCTACACTCGAAATTAGACTTTGCCAGCCGAGTGCGTTCGTCCGACAACACCAGTCGCAAATTTTCCCCACCTGGAACGAACCGATCGCCTCGATAATTCTCATCTTACAAAAATCTCGCTTTCCCCTCCCCACCGACAACCCCGAACTCGAAGCTGAAAAAGAGCAGTTGCGAGAACGATTTCTGCGATGGGCATTTCCTCGAGTTTGTCAACTGCGCGATCGCGATTTTTTAACCGATCTCATCGATCCGCGATCGGGCTATCCCCTATTCTCAAATCCCGGCGAAATCCGTCACGACGATGTAGCGGCAGTGGCGGCAACTTTGGGATGGGAAATTGCCTCAGTGGGCAACTGTCGGGCGATCGTTCATCCCCAATGGAGAACGGCAGTGTATCCCGCCACCCTCCTCTCTACCGCATCGTTACCCGTTTTGCAATCTGTCCTCAACGGCGATCGACTTGAACTGTAACAAAGTTTCCTGGCATAGTTAAGTCAAAGAGTTCAGGAGTTACAGGA
The DNA here is from genome assembly GCA_015295945.1 of Oscillatoriales cyanobacterium M59_W2019_021. Lineage (GTDB taxonomy): Bacteria > Cyanobacteriota > Cyanobacteriia > Cyanobacteriales > Geitlerinemataceae > DVED01. Next base: position 17,610 of record DVED01000168.1, read on the forward strand.
TTTCAGGAGTTCAGGAGTAAGCGCTTCGCGCTCACGAGCGCCTACAGGAGAATAGAAAGTTGGGGGAGCAGGGGGAAGGAGGACACGGAGACACGGAGACTCGGAGACGCGGGGATAGTCAATGCGAAAGCGCAAAAGCGTATCGGTCAAACCCCAAACTCCAAACCCCAAACCCCCAACACCAAATGACCAATGACAAATAGCCCATGACCAATCCTAAAATCATCGTTCTCGACGACGACCCCACTGGATCGCAAACCGTCCATAGCTGCTTGTTGCTGACTCGGTGGGACGTAGAAACCCTGCGAATTGGGTTAGCTGACGAATCGCCAATTTTCTTCATCCTCACCAATACTCGGGCACTAACCCCAGAAGAAGCCACCGCCGTCACGCGGGAGGTGTGCCGCAATCTGAAAGTTGCCCTTGCCGAGGAAGGGATTACCGACTTTTTGGTGGTGAGTCGATCGGATTCCACCCTGCGGGGACATTATCCCATCGAAACCGACGCGATCGCCGAAGAATTGGGTTCTTTTGACGCCCACTTCCTCACCCCCGCATTCTTTGAAGGCGGACGCTTCACTCGCGATAGCATCCATTACCTGATGGTTAACGGCGTCGCTACCCCCGTCCACGAAACTGAATTCGCCCGCGATTCCGTCTTCGGCTACCATCACAGCTATCTCCCCGATTACGTTGCCGAAAAAACCCAAGGAAAAATTCCGGCAAGTCAAGTGGAACGCTTTGTCCTCGACGATATTCGATCGGGCAGTTTAGATCGCTTGATGCAGCTACAGGACAATCGTTGTGGCGTCGTCGATGCCGAAACCCAAGCCGACCTCGATCGCTTCGCTGCCGACCTCCGGGAAGCTGCCAGTCACGGCAAGCGGTTCCTCTTCCGCAGTGCCGCCAGTTTGCTAACTTCCCTCGCCAATTTGGGTTCGCAACCGATCGCCGCTGAAGCCATGTCCCAATACGTCCGGGGGGGCAAACCCGGAGCGGTTATCGTCGGTTCCCACGTCAAAAAAACCACGCAACAACTCGAATGCTTGTTACAGGAACCCAATACCGTCGGCATCGAAATCGACGTTTCCCATCTCCTCGACGACTCCCCCACCCAACGGGACACCCTGCTCAAAACCACATTAGATAAAATTGACACTGCCCATCAAAACAGCAAGACCCCCGTTATTTATACCTCTCGCCAAGAACTGACCTTCCCGGATACCGAAACTCGACTGCAATTTGGGGCAGCGGTTTCGGCATTGCTGATGGATATCGTTCGCGCCTTACCCGAAGATATCGGTTTTCTAATTAGTAAAGGCGGGATTACGTCCAACGACGTACTCAGTACGGGTTTGGCTTTGCCCACGGCTCGACTGTTGGGTCAAATTTTGGCGGGTTGTTCCGTCGTCCGCACCCCTGACGACCATCCTCGATTCCCCAATCTTCCTGTGGTTTTATTTCCCGGAAATGTGGGTGATGAAACCGGATTGGCAACCGTTTACCGACGGTTTTGCAAACTTTAAAATTCACAATCCTGAAGAAAGCGTGAAGACTCCGTATTAGGAAGTAACAGCCTGAAAACGGAGTTTCAATGGTGCGAACTGTTACCCCTTTTTTATTCTCGAGTCTCGTTCTGGGTTCGATCGTCGGACTAACCGAATTCTCTATGCGCCCACAGGCGAATTTACCTGCGGGTGCAGAGCAATTACACGCCCAAGCCGATCGCGGTGATGATGGTAGTCCTTATCGCGGCAGCAGCGGGCGACGAGTGTTGCGACAAACCCAAACCTTGGACTCGTAATCGATAACTTATCGATAATTGTCTCCTGCGATCGCCTCGCTGGAGTCTTTTGCTTGAAACACTAAACGGATTAATTTTCAATTAAAAATCGAGTTGCTTTGTTTTCTCTAGAACCTCATAAATTGGTGACTTTTTAGCCAGTTTATGGGGTTCTATTTTGGCGATTCCTCGAAATCCTTGAATTTTCACTTGCCGGACTTTCATCAATTCACCGTCCTTTACAATTCCGGGTCATTCACCGCTAGATCCCACAGGAGGGCTTCCGATATCGGATCTCTCGTTTCGTTGACCCAATGGAAAATCGTCGATCGATTGATTCCCATTGCCACTGCCAATTGATTTTGGCTGATTCCATAGGTCGTCAGGACTTGACTCAGCGCTCTTCCCGCTTGACTCATAGCTTCTATGGTGTCAGAGGCGAGGTGGAAAAACAATGCGATCGCCGTCACAGGTTAAGAGCGATCGCGATCGCTTCACACTATTTAACAGTTTGTTATATTTGTTTACATCAAGCAAAAAACACACACAGGAAACGACATTATGTTCTCGACGATCCTTCTCATCTCCTTCATCCTTATCGGTTGGGTTGCTGCCGCCCTTCTCGGAACCCAAGCCTACTTCCGAGGCGAACAAACCAAACCCATCCACGAGCGGAACTGGAATTCTGAAACCTTCGATCGCCTCGCCCAATCCTTCACCGGAAACGAAACCGACTACGGCGATCGCACCCCGGCTTACGCTCTCGATGCTTATACCAGCAACAACATCTCCCGCTAGTGGTATCAAGCTTCTTAACCCACCCCAGCCCCCTGGCTGGGGGTAACAGCTTCGATGCGCTCGATCGCCAAACCCACGCGCGCTCGAACGCTCGGTTCGACTTCCGTTGCTATCATTTCCTCGAATCGTTGGCGAATGGGCAACCCAGAAATCGATAGAGTGGGAGCGGTTGCCAGAGCTTCCAAACCGACGACTGCCGCGTAGCGCACCACCCATTCCGGATCTTCCGTCGTCTCTAATAAAGTCTCCAAAGCTCGAGTTTGGGCGTCGGCAATGCCCCCTCTCTCCAATTCCTGCCACCGCAACGCCCCCAAACCTCGCGCAGCAGCCCGCCGCACGCTCAGGGAAAAATCCGCCGCTGCCGTCAATAAGATTTCCAAGCCTCGGGGATCGCCAATCCCAGCCAAAGCGCGAATCGCCCAAGCCCGAGCGCCGTAGTTATAGCCGTCGAGTTGTTCGAGCAGGGGCAGCACAGCCGGTTCGCCGATCGCCACCAAACCATCCACCGCCGCTACCGCCGCACCGGGGTTATTATAGCCCAGCACTTCGATTAATTTAGCGATCGCGTCCGTCGATTCAGCCGCCGACAGGGCTTTGACAGCATCTAACACGCCATCGGCAGAATCCGCGCGATCGACATCTGCAATTAATTCTCGAACTCGATCTTCGGTCATCGTCAATTAGGATAAACGGCAGCGAACCTTATTACCAGGACTTACGCAGCCACGCTACTCATGGGGGTGATGGTGGGTTACGCTCCGCGCTTCACACCCTACATATGGAGGCGTTGCGTAAGTCCTAATTACTTAAGTTTCAACCATCATACGGCTTGTTGGTAATTGGGAGGAGACTGGGTATAGGTAGCGTTCCAGAGCCACCTGAACCGTCAGACGCATAATACCCATCGCTCCATCGACCCCAGTGCGCGAATCGTCCCCACGTTACATTGAAGGCAAATCTGAGTATCCTATAGGGGAACATCGTGGTGTGTCAGAGTGAACTCAATTCCTCCCTTAGATTTAGCGCGGCAGTATCGAACGATCGCCTTGGAGGTTGAAGCTGCCGTTTTAGAAGTCCTCTCTTCCGGTCGTTACATCGGAGGTTCCCAGGTACAAGCCTTCGAGTGTCAGTTTGCCGATTACATCGGTACGACCGAATGCGTTTCCTGTCACTCGGGGACGGATGCCTTATACTTGGCGTTGCGATCGCTCGAGATCGGTCCGGGCGACGAGGTGATTACGACTGCCTTGAGCTTCTTTGCCACGGCAGAAACGATTTCGATGGTGGGTGCAACCCCCGTCTTTGTCGATATCGATGCCGCCACCTTTAACTGCGATGTCGATCGCCTAGAAGCCGCCATTACCCCCCGCACCAAAGCCATTCTCCCCGTTCACCTCTTCGGTCAACCCGTCGATATGACCCGGTTGATGGAGGTTGCCAACGCCCATCGCCTTGCCGTCGTCGAAGATTGCGCCCAAGCTGCCGGGGCTGAGTGGAACGGCAAAAAAGTCGGGAGTTTCGGTCGCATCGGCTGTTTTAGCTTCTTCCCGACGAAAAATTTAGGTGCATTTGGCGATGGGGGAGCGATAACCACCGACGATCGCGAAATTGCCGATCGAATTCGCGTTCTCAAAGATCACGGTGCGACCCGACGGTACTATCACGAATTCCAGGGAACCAACAGCCGTCTCGATGCCTTACAAGCGGCAATTCTGCAAGTCAAACTTCCCTATCTCGACGGTTGGAACGCTCGACGGCGAGACCTTGCCGCACGATACCGAGACCTCCTCGCGCCCATTCCTCACATCGTTCTCCCCCAAGACTCAACGGGCGGAGGTCACGTCTGGAATCAGTATACGATTCGTATCGAGTCCGATCGCGATCGCCTCTACCAACAACTGCAACAAAGCGGCATCGGGTGCAACATCTACTATCCCTTCCCCCTCCACTTACAACCCGCTTACCGAGATTTGGGGTATGCCGTCGGTCAACTTCCCATTGCCGAACGCGCCTGCCAGCAAGTTCTCTCGCTACCCATGTTCCCCGAACTGGATGTCGAGGAACAGTATCAAGTGGTTCGCGCGTTGAAGGATTGTAGGTGAGGTTTGAGTCATGAGCCATTATTATCCGGGAGTCTTGAATAACCTCACCCCTAGCCCCTCTCCCAACGTTGGGAGAGGGGAGATTCGGTAAGCCAGAAAATCCTGACGTTAACCTCGAAAGATAGCATCGGTAACGCGGCAGATATCGCGCATTTCGCGCACGTCGTGAACGCGCAAGATATCTGCTCCGCCAACGATCGCCGCCGCACACGCCGCTCCCGTTCCCCATACCCGTTCCTTGGGGTTGGGTCGATCGAGAATATGTCCGATAAAGCTTTTGCGGGAAACGCCGACGAGGAGGGGATAGCCGAGCGATCGCACTTTGGGCAACTCGCGTAATATCGTTAAATTTTGCTCGTAAGTTTTGGCAAAGCCAATTCCCGGATCGAGAACGATCGCCCCTCGATCGACTCCGGCGGCAATGGCAGCGTTGGCTTGCCGTTCTAACACCTGGCAAATTTCCCCCACCACATCCTCGTAATCGGTGAGAGTTTGCATGGTTTGCGGCGTCCCTCGCAAGTGCATCAACACCACGGGAACCCCCAACTCGGCAACGGTTGCCAGCATTTGCGGATCGCCCGTCCCTCCGGTGACATCGTTCACCCAATCGGCTCCTGCCGCCACTGCCGCACGAGCGACGATCGATCGCGAAGTATCCACGGAAATCGCGATCGAACTGCATTCTCGCAACGCCCGCACCACCGGAACCACCCGGTTTAACTCTTCTTCTAGCGACACTTCGATCGCCCCCGGACGGGTAGACTGACCGCCAATATCGACGAGATCCACCCCCGCCGCTTCCATCGCTTTTGCCTGCTCTAGCGCGGCTTCTAGGGTATCGAATTCGCCCCCATCGCTGAAACTATCCGGCGTAACGTTGAGAACGCCCATGAGGTAGGTACGTTCTCCCCAGTTGAATTGTGGCATGTTTGATGAAAGCAGAAGGGGAAGAGAGCGGGGGGAGCGGGGGAGCATGGGGAGAGAAGCAACTAACCACTAACCACTAACAAACCCCAAACCCCCAACCCCCAACCCCAAATTTACAAGATTTGACGAATCACTTCAGCGGTGACACGATCGGTCACGGTAGCCGCGCCAATTTGGGTTGGCAAAACGAAGCGAACTCGTCCGGCTTTAACTTTTTTATCCGTTTGCAAGGCTTCTAGGATGTCGTCGGTGGCGACGCCGGAGGGAATGGCAGTGGGCAATCCGGCTTTTTCGATCAGGGCAAATTGGCGCTTGTCGCAGGTTTCGTCCCACAGTCCCAAGGCAACGGCAATCCGACTAGCAGCAACCATGCCGATTCCTACTGCCTCGCCGTGTAACACCTGGGTATATCCGGTCAAACTTTCCACCGCGTGTCCGATGGTGTGACCGTAGTTGAGAATTGCCCGCAATCCCGCTTCTTTCTCGTCTTGGGAGACCACATCGGCTTTGGCTTGGCACGATCGCCCTAAAATATCCGCTAACAGTGCCGCATCGATATATTCTAGGCGATCGAGGCGATCGGCTGCTTCCAGATTCTCGAATAATTGGGCATCCCAAATCACGCCGTATTTGATGACTTCCGCTATTCCTGCGATAAATTCCCGTTCGGGCAGCGTTTGCAGGACTTCGGGATCGATGAGGACGAATTTGGGTTGGTAGAATGCGCCGATTAAGTTCTTCCCTTGGGGATGGTTGACCCCGGTTTTCCCACCGATGGAGGCATCTACCATTGCCAGCAACGACGTGGGAACTTGGACGAAATGGATACCCCGCAGCCAAGTTGCCGCCGCAAACCCAGTCATGTCTCCCACCACGCCGCCACCGAGAGCCACCATCGTCGAAGAGCGTTCCAAGCGGTTTTCCAGGGCTGTGTCGTAAATTCCTTGGATAGAGTCGAGGTGTTTGTACTGTTCTCCAGCGGGGAGGATGTGGTGAAATACGTCAAATCCGGCGGATTCCAGCACCGCGATCGCCCGTTCTCCGTAGTGTTGGAAGATTTCGGGGTTTGAGACCACCAAGACCTTCTCGCCCAAATTTAGCGGCTGCATGCGCTCGCCCAGCCGATCCAATCCCCCCGCCGCAATCTCGATATCGTAAGATTGCTGGGGCAATTTCACTTTAATGACAGACATTTCTCCCAACCCGATCGACGCGCGTGTGGGATGTATTGTACCCCATCCCATGATTTAATAGCTTATACAGCTATTAGCAATTAGCCGTTAGCGGAGTCAGATCGTCTAATCCGAACGGCGATCGCCAGCGTTTTTATTTTGTTCGATCGAGGAGATAAAAAAGAAATGTCCGGTGCAATCACGTATGTATTAATGTTGGGTTCGGCTACCGTTGCCGCCCTCGTTCTGTTTTTTGGATTGCGGGCGGTCAAATTGATCTAACGCCTATCCGATTGGGTTTTCATAACAAAACGCGATCGTTCAGGCGATCGCGTTTTTTGTTATAGCACTACGCATATAGACTAGGACATCTTGCCCAGTGACAAGCGATAGCGCGACGCAAATCCGTTCTGGTCGTGGGATAAAATTAACCACAAAGCCACAAAGGACATAAAGAAAGAAATTGTCCTAATTTAAGCGCGTAGTGCTATAGACATAGCAAAGTTTTGGCTGATAGCTGAGTGCTATAGCTTTGCCGATGGCGATCGATCTCGAAACTGCAAACAAAAAAGAAAGGGAAGTGCCACTGTTAGCATCTTCCCTCTTTTTGTTTCGGACTTGGCTCTCGTGGAGCTTTTTCCGCAATTGTTGCTGCTGTTTTCGCAGTTGCCGCGCTCGGGCAGAACCCCCTTTACCTTTGGAATTTCTTCCCGGTTTGCGGGGAGACTCCCAGCGCTTGAGTCGCTGAGTCATGGCGTTTATCCCTATCTAAAAGGATGGGCAGAGAGAGACTCGAACTCTCATGACCGAAGTCGCCACATTTTGAGTGTGGTGCGTCTACCAATTTCGCCATCCGCCCTTGGTTTCAGCTTTACCACTATAGCAGAAAGCACTACCGTTTAGCAAGGATTGATAATCTTGAGAATTCGACCACCGATCGATCTCCCGCGCGCGCAACACCGGAACCGGGTGGGTGAGTTGTTCGGTCTGCGCTTGTTTGAGCATTTCCCCCAGGCGATCGTTGCTGATGTCGTCGTAGGCGCGAGCTTGTTCCAAAAACGCATCGAGATTGAGTAAGGGTGCGAGTTTGGGCGATCCTCCCGCCAACTTCATCAACACCGACATCACCACCCGAGGATTTTGGGTTGCCAGCAGTGCCGCGCGATCGCAGCTAAACTCCGCACAGCGCACCCACTCCAGCATCTGCGACTGCAAACTTTGGGCGATGAGTCCCCCCCAGGTGGGAATTTGCCCTGCCGCCAGGGTAATCAAATTCGCCAGGGTCAAATAGACGCCGTGTTCGCACTTGAGGTGTCCCAACTCGTGAGCGATGACCGCTTGAATTTCTTCTGGCTCCAACATATCTAATAAGGAAGTATGCAGCACGACAAACGGCTGCCGTCCCCGCATGGCAAAGGTATAGGCGTTGGGAACCGGGTTCTGGCGAACGTAGAGTTGTGGCGGTTCGAGATCGAGTACTCGCGCGGCATCTACCATCAGTTGGTATAGATCCGGGAGTTGGCGATCGCTCACTCGCACGCTGGAGGCGATATTTTCTAAGTAAAAAAACTTTTCCCCCAACGCGCCTAATAGATTGCGAACCAACAGATCCAAACCCGGTAGCTGTTTGAGCGCCTGAGTGGCTTGCAGGTCGAGGGGATGGCGAAAGAAATCGGATTTAAGACCGATGAGTAACGTTTTGGCGTCGGACATTTTGGGAGTTTGGGTTTGGGAGTTTGGGGTTTGGGATGGGTTAAGGAGTGGTGGTTCGCCGATCGCCGAGAACCGCCTCCATAACTTGTGCCAAACCCAGGGCGGGTTTAGCTGAAAACGCTGTCGCCTGAGAATATCGAGATTGATCGCCCGCCCTCTAATCCCTATTTTAAAGCGGATGCACTGGATTCGGCTTCGGGTTGGGCATTCACTTCCACGGGAACTCGCTCTAATTTGGCGCCGAGTTTTTGCATTTTCTCCGTCAGGTTTTCGTAACCGCGATCGAGATGCTGCAACCCTTGGATGGTGGTCATGCCATCGGCTGCCAAAGCTGCCAGTACCAGCGCCGCCGAGGCTCGTAAATCCGTTGCCATGACCGGAGCGCCGGAAAGGAAGGGAACGCCGCGAATGACGGCAATATTGCCCTTTAAGCGAATGTCCGCTCCCATGCGCTGCAACTCGGCAACATGGCGCAAGCGATTTTCAAACACCGTTTCGGAGATCGTGCTGTTGCCTTCGCTGACAGTCAGCAACGCCATGAATTGAGCTTGCATATCCGTGGGGAAACCGGGGTAGGGTAAAGTTTCGATATCCGTCGCCCGATTTTCGCCCGGGATAATTCGCAAGCAATCGTGAGATTCGCGCACTACTCGGGAACCGATATCCCGCAATTTGGCGATCGTTGCGCCTAGATGATCGGGAACCACCGGAGACATGGAGATTTCCGAGTGGGCGATCGCTCCGGCAACCAGGAACGTCCCGGCTTCAATGCGATCGGGAACGATCGAGTAATCCGTTTCGTGCAGGCGTCGAACCCCGGAGATAATAATGGTTTTGGTTCCAGCTCCCTGAATTTTAGCACCCATCGATCGGCAGAAATTCGCCAAGTCCACCACTTCCGGTTCTTGCGCCGCATTTTCGATGCGGGTTTCCCCGTCAGCGAGGGTGGCTGCCATCATCAAGGTTTCCGTAGCGCCGACGCTGGGATAATCTAGATAGATGCACGCGCCTTTGAGGCGGCGATCGACCCCAGGAATGGAGGCGTGGACGACACCGTGGTGAATTTGCACGTCCGCACCCATCGCTTGCAGACCGCGAACGTGCAGATCTACGGGACGAGCGCCGATCGCGCAACCACCGGGTAAGGGAATGCGAACATCTCCCAACCGCGCCAACAGCGGACCGATCGCGAAAAAGCTCGCTCGCAACTGGCTGACTAACTCGTACGGCGCTTGGGAATGGCTGATATCGCTGGCATCGATATCCCAGACATCGCCGTTCTGCTGGATCTTCACCCCCAACGCCGACAAAATTTGACCCATGCGAGCCACATCGACCAGAGACGGGACATTGCGCAAACGACAGTGTTCCGGACAAAGCAGCGCCCCTGCTAGGACGACCAACGCCGCATTTTTGGCTCCGCTAATCCGAACGTGTCCGTGCAAAGGAGAACGCCCCCAAATTTGAAGAACGGAGTTTCCGGCTTCGGGGGGAGCGGAAGTTTGGATTCGATCGATCGAGAGAGTAATGGGTCGGCCCTCCAAATTTTAATGTTTGTTTACATTATTTTGGCTCTGATTCTACCCGAAACTTGACAAATTTCTCAATTCGTTTTCAGATTGGAGGAAAATAGTGACTCCTGACCCGCGCGGGGAGAGCAAGGGGGGCAAGGGGAGGATATTTGTAGCAATGACCAACCTCAAACCCCAAACCCCAAATGACCAATGACCAGTGACCAATGACCAATTCTAAATTGCGCCAACTGGCTGGAGTTTTTCTCAAACTGGGGACGATCGGTTTTGGCGGACCGGCTGCCCATATCGCCATGATGGAAGATGAGGTCGTCACTCGCCGGGGTTGGCTGACTTCGGCGGAGTTTTTGGATTTAGTTGGCGCGACCAATTTGATTCCCGGGCCCAATTCTACGGAGATGGCGATCCACGTTGGCTACATTTATGCGGGGTGGCGGGGATTAATCGTAGCAGGAGCGTGTTTTATTTGCCCAGCCGTGGCACTGACGGCGGCTTTGGCTTGGGCGTACCGGGAATTCGGCGAACTGCCCCAAATTGCCCCCTTTTTCGATGGGATTCAGCCGGTGGTGTTGGCGATTATTGGAGTGGCGCTGTGGCGATTGGGGAAAAAGGCGTTAAAAAACCGCTGTTTGTGGGGGGTTGGGGTTGCTGTGGCGCTATCGGTCTTGTTGGGGGTCAACCAAGTTTTGGCGCTATTTTTGGGAGGTATTCTCGGTGCGATTGCCCTCAACTCTAACTTTCCCGGAACGAGAATCTCGCCGCTGTTGGGGTTTCCGCTGAGTCTGTCTCTCGCGCAAACGCCACCGACCATCATTTCTCCCCCGTTGTGGCAATTGGGTTTATTTTTCCTCAAAGTGGGTAGCGTTTTGTATGGAAGTGGCTACGTGTTGGTTGCCTTTTTGGAAAATGAATTGGTGGGGAAATACGGCTGGTTGACGCAGCCCGAATTACTCGATGCGATCGCCATCGGTCAGTTTACCCCCGGTCCGGTGCTTTCAACTGCAACGTTTATCGGCTACCAGATTGCGGGATTTCCGGGAGCGATCGTTTCTACGGTGGGAATCTTTCTCCCCTCCTTCGCGTTCGTGGCGCTGCTCAATCCCATTTTGCCCACACTGCGGCGATCGAAATGGATGTCCGGGTTTCTGGATGCGGTCAATGCCAGTGCGGTAGCGCTGATGGCGGTGGTGACGTTGCGGTTGGCGCAGGCAGTCGTGTTTCCCCCGACGGGTTTGAACGGTCTGGCGGTGGGGATTGCCGCCGTTTCCATTCTCCTTGCCGTTCGGTGGCGGGTTAACGCGGCGTGGTTGGTTTTCGGTGGCGCGTTAATCGGTGGATTGCTGTAAGGCGATCGCGTTAACGAAAGAAGGGCGAAGCATTTGTACAAACCTTGCGGGATGGTATATTACCTGTCTCGAGCAAATGCTTTGCCCCTACCAGAAAACCTACACTTAAAAATGGAAAAGCGTTTGGGAGTCTTGCCGTGTTTCGACCCCAAACGCTTTTCAACTTTACTCCTCACACTCCACTCCAGTATACATCCAAAAAATGGGTTGACAAGTCCTTTTTCCTGGAGATCGTCTTGAATGTTATTAAACGATCGTATATAAGGGCGAGCCGATCGCTAATTTGTCATCGATTGTTAACCCCGATCGCTAATTGGGGTTCAAATCCAGTGCTAACTGCAGCGGGGGGCGATCGGTGGTATTTTCGGGTAACGGTTCGGGATTGTCGGTAACGGCGGAACAGTACCGCGCGTAGCTACAGTGGCGGCAGTGGTCTCCCGGACAAGGTTCCCACTCCAGATCGGTTCGCAGTTGAGTGGCGAGTTCGCCGATAGTGGCGATCGCATTTTCTCGATGTTGGGAAGTCGCCTCAAAAGTGACTTCTTCTCCGACTAAGATATACAGCAAGGTTAAGCGCTTTAAACTTTTGCGATAGCGCTGTTCCAAGGCAAGGTAATACAGTCCCAATTGCAAGTCGATTTCGTCCGGGTCGAAGGGTTTGACGGTTTGATTGGATTTGTAGTCGATCAGTTCCAACCCCTCGTCATCAAGCCAATCGAGGCGATCGTACCGTCCGCTAATTCTAAAGTTGACTTGGCAGAAGGGAAGTTGGGAACTGATGCGTCCTTCGACCGCGACGGGACGCCGCAACTTTGTCAAAGTAGCGATGAATTCGTAATAGTAATTCTCTAAAATTTCCAGTCCGTAGTCGCGCAATTCCGGACTCAATTCGCTATGGCAGCGTTCCCAACACGTCCGAATCCAATCGATCGGCGGTTTCGGTTCGCCGTAATGCCAATCCCAGTAAATTTTCGCCAGTGCTGCGTGTAACGCGCGACCGAGAAGGGGCGCTCGGAAAAATGTCGGCGTTTTCAAACCTCGTTCGTACTTGAAATAATAGGCTCGCGGACAGCGATGGTACTCCTGAAGTTTGGTTGCACTGAGGTGATAGACCATAAGCTCGACGCAGCGCTGCTCTTTACTCTACCGCGATCGGGAGGGTTTGGCTCCCCCTCATCCCCCGATCGTCCGAACCCGTTCTCTCCTTTTCTAGAGATGTCTAATTCTCGCCCGTAGTTGATTGAGAATAGGGTCGAGAATTTTCGGTATCTTTTCAGGGGATTTTCCTTGGGAAACGCTATGCGATCAAAACCTGAAAGGCTTACTCTCCCCGAGACTCAGAGCCTCGTTCCTCTTGAGTATCGCTTTGAGTATCGCTCGATATGCATTTTCCCAGCCATTTCCAAGCTTATACGGAAAATTTACCGCCAAAACGGAGATTGTTTACTGTCACAGACCCAAGCCACTGTTGAGTTTACAAAATCTTATTGTTTCTGTAAAGAGACTTCCTTTCTCCGTACGGATGAGTTGAAATGTAAATAGAGACGTCAACGACACGAAGTTTAGAGATTATAGAGATGGTATTAGCTAAGAAAGGAGAAGTTCAGCCTGTCGTCCGATCCGCACCCAAACCAATCGGCGAACCCATTTTTCTGGTCGGAGCCGAACGCTCGGGAACGACGATGTTGAGACTCATGCTCTCCCATCATCCCGAAATTGCCTGGTGTAACGAGTTTGAGTATTCTGTCGATCTCATCTCTCAGACGCAAGAGTTTCCCCAACTCGATCTTTATTACGACTGGCTGGAAACCCATCGAATTTTCCGGAACACGGGCTTTCAAATCGATAAAACGTTAGACTATCCCCAGCTTGTCAATAGCTTCTTACATCAGAAAAAAGAGCAAACCGAGAAAGCGATCGTCGGTGCCACCGTTCACCGCCACTTCGACAAACTCTTAAAAATTTGGCCGAACGCCCGCTTCATCCACATCGTTCGCGATCCCCGAGATGTGGCTCGTTCTTGTATTGGTATGGGGTGGGCTGGCAATGTGTGGACGGGCATCGAACGGTGGTTAGAAGCCGAACGGTTGTGGGACAACCTTGCACGTCACATTCCCGCAGAGCGGCGAATTGAGGTTCAGTACGAAGCTTTAATTGCAGAACCCACAGAGATTTTAAGTCGTCTGAGCGACTTCATCGGTGTTGCCTACAATGATGCCATGCTCAGTTATCCCGAAACCACCACCTTCTCGTATCCCGACCCCAAATTGATCTATCAATGGCGGCGCAAAATGTCTGACTCTGAAGTGCAGTTAGTCGAATCGCAGGTGGGCGAACTGCTGGAACGTCGCGGCTACAAACCGAGCGGTTTGCCGAGCTTGGAGGTGTCCCCCCTCATGCAACGAAAACTTCGGTTGCAAGATAAGTGGCAACGCTGGCAATTCCGCCTCGATCGCTACGGTTGGCGTTTGTGGATTTCCGATTACCTGGCGCGACATTTGGGGATGAAGACTTGGGCAAAAGACTTGCGATTGCAGATTGGGGCGATCGACCAAACCTACGTGAAATAAATAACGTCAGTACGGGATAAGACTGTTTCCGATGAGGACTGGTAATGAGTAATGGGTAATGGGTAAGAAACCAATTATTACTTATTACTTATTACTTCCAACTTCAAACCCCTAAAACGAAAAGACCATTCGCAGCACACCTTGCCAAGTGGTTTCGCTGCGACTATCGTTATCGGCATTGCCGACAACGATCAGAGCCGGGGTTAAGCTGAGATTGTCGCTGAGTTGCAAGTGATAAAAGGCTTCAAAGTTGGTTTGACTGGCATTGCCCAAATCGTTACTGACAAAGGGCTGTCCGATCGCCACTCCCGCCACATTCCCCGGTACGGGCCAATTGCGGACGTTCATCCCCACCGCCCAAGTTACCGGACTGAGGTCTAAATCCCGCGATAGTACGGTATTGTACCCGTGGTAGTCCCCCCGACCCAAACGCGCGAAGAGTCCCAAATAAGGATTGACCGCCCACTCTCCGTTAACGCCTACTGCATCGATGTCCGTCCCGTTAATTTCGGCGTGGGTATACTGAAGGCGTACCGTCCAAGCGGGATCGGGAGCGTATTCCAGTTCGAGACTGGCTTGGTAAGGATCGCGCCAGAATCCCCCCATCTGCGGGTCAGCAGCATCGGCAGCAGCATACACCCCCGTCAGGGTAAACGGTTGGAGATCCCAAGCAACGGCAACCCCTGCACCGCCGGGACGATCGACCTGATTCTGGACGATTAGCGGGTTATTGAAGAAAAAGCTAGAGTTAAAATTCACATCGGAATCGTCGGCGAAGCGGTTGCGATCGATGAAATCCCCCGGTGCGAGTTTCGGTCCGACGGCGACGGTAATGCGATCGGTTGGTTGAAACGAATAGTACAACCGCCGCAAGCGCAACTGATTCCCCACTTCTACGTAATCCAATCCCCCCGCACCCGCTAGCAACCCCGTCGTTCCCAATAAATTATCCCCTCGGTTGTGGACAGCAGCGATCGCATCTTGCCCGTTATTCCCTGCTTCCAATTGGGTAACCAGTCGCGTTTGCGGTGAAAACTGCGTCGTTAAATTCAACCGCAGGCGATCGACAAAGGTGGTTTTCGAGCTATTATTGCCGTCGGTCAACCCCAAGACAAACTGACCCTGAAGTTGGGTCGTTGCCGAGAATTGTCGCTCTTCCAGGCGATCAATGCGCGGTTGGATGCGGTTGTCGAGGCGTGCGTTCAACTCGTCGATCGCCTCTTGGTAATTGATCTGCAATTGTGCCAAGGTATTGAGGTCTTCTTGCAACACCGTGTCCGATCGATCCAACCGTTCCAGCAAGGCATCTAACGCGGCGGCGACGGCGGCAGCAAACTCGTATCGGGTCATCGATCGATCGCCGCGATACGTCCCGTCGGGATAGCCCAAATCCAGATCGTAGCGTTCGATAATGGATTTGAGCGCCTGATAAGCCCAATCCGAAGGCTGTACGTCCGACAGTTCGTCTACCGTTAGCAGGCGATCGGCACGGATTTCGC